>NZ_JBFUJE010000119.1:0-9898 GCF_056401535.1 Luteibacter sp. P4_E6
GGCCAGGTCGTCTCGCTATCGTTTGGCACTAATATTGCTCTCGACCGCTTACGGAAGGGGAAAAAGGGACGATATGTGGGGGTATTACGTTGCGCTGGCCTTGCGTAGCTGCAGGCGGAGTAAAGCGCTAACGGCGCTGGTTGTCGCGTTGCTGGCTTTTGGTGTTTCGGCATGCATGGTCTCGTACGCGGTGTTTCGCGCGACGACGAGCGATCCGATGCCGGGCCGATCCTCGCAGCTCTTTGCGCCGCAGATCGATAACGCCGGTCCGGCGCACGCCGTCGACGGTGAGCCGCCTGAGATGTTGAGCTACATCGACGCGGTCGCGCTGTGGAAAGCAGGCAAGGCGAAGCGGCAAGCGCTGGTCTATTCGACCAGGTGGGGTGTGGAATCCAACGACCCTTCGATACCTGCACTGGCGGCGATCGGCGACGCGGTAACGGCCGACTTCTTTCCCATGTTCGACGTGCCGTTCCGCTTCGGTGGCGGTTGGGCACCGAACGACGACGAGCGGCACGCCTCCATGGTGGTGATCAGCCGGGCCCTGAACGACAAGGTGTTTGGCGGACGGAACAGCGTGGGGCAGGGTCTTCGGCTCGATGGGAAGGCATTCCAGATCGCGGGTGTTCTCGACGACTGGAAGCCGAGGCCCCGCTTCTTCGACATGGCCACCCTGGGAGGCAGCAGTGCCCTTGACGACGCGGGGGATGTCTTCATCCCGTTCACCCGCGCGACTGACATGAAGAAGGACATCAAGTTTCCCGATTGCCGGTCGGATGCCGGAGGGACCGATCCGCGCGACTGGGATGCCTACCTCCACGGCGAATGCGACCGCATTGCCGCGTGGGTCGAGCTTCCGACGGCTGCGGACGTGGCGGGCTACCGCGAGTATTTGCACGGCTATGCCCAGGAGCAGCAACGGCTTGGGCGCTTCGCGTGGCCGCCCAATGTTGGCCTGCACGATCTGATGGACTGGATGGACTACCTGCGTGTCGCGCCGCCGGCATCGTCGTTGTCCATGCTGGTCTCTGCCAGCTTTCTGCTGATCGTCCTCATCAATGTCGTCGGTCTCATGCTCGCCCGATTCATGCGGAGGGCGCCGGAGATCGGTATCCGGCGAGCGCTTGGCGCCTCGCGCGCATCCATCTACCGGCAGTTTCTGATCGAAGGAGCCAGCATTGGCTTTGTCGGCGGTCTTTTCGGCGTGACCCTGACCTTGCTCGGCCTATGGGGCATCGGCGGCCTCTTCGAGCCGAAGATCGCGCGCATGGTGCATATCGATGCGTCGCTCATCGGGCTCACGGTACTGCTTTCGATCGCGGCGACGGTCGTTGCCGCCCTCTATCCGACCTGGCGAGCAGCGCGAATCGCGCCCGCCTGGCAGATCAAGATCAACCCTTGAGGTTCCTGACATGAGACTAGCCAGGGCATTCATGCAGTTAAGCCCGATTCTTGCCGCGCTGGGCCGGCACAAGGTCGCCACCTTGCTCATCGGCCTGCAGGTGGCGCTCACGCTCGCGGTGGCGTCGAACGCGCTGTATATCGTCGCGACTCGCATCGTCCATCTTTCGCGCCTCACCGGAACCGACGAGGCGCACATCTTCGTGATCCGAAATGGGTGGAGGGCCGGCCAGAACCCGACCCAGGTCGAGGCCACGATTCGTGCTGACCTGGACGCGTTGCGTCGGGCAACGGGTGTGCGCGATGCGTCCGCCAGCCAGACGTATCCGCTGGCTGGTGCCAACGGCATCCTCATCGCCGGCGTGAAGCTCCAGCAGGACCAGAGCACGCGCCCACCGCGTGGCGTGGTCTATCTTGCCGACGACCATGCGCTCGACACCTTTGGCGTATCGCTGGAAGAGGGGCGCAATTTCCGTCCCGAGGAAATAACGACGTACAGCCCTGACGACAAGCCAACAGCCCCGGCCATTATCGTCACGCGAAATCTTGCCGATAAGCTGTTCCCCGACGGAAACGCGCTGGGCAAGACGGTGTACCTCCCGGGTGGGCCGACCGCCATTGTCGGCATCGTCGCCAGTCTTCAGTCGCCGCTTAGAGAGTCGGCCGCCCTGGACTACAGCAGCATCCTTCTCCCGGCCCGTTCTCGCGATCCCGACGGCGTGGTGTATCTGGTTCGCACCGAAGCCACCCCCATGGCACCTGTCATCGCCGCGGCATTGAAATCTCTCGAGCCGCGTGGGGGCATGCGCATCATCGACGCGAAGGATGGTGTCGTCACGCTCGCCGGCGCGCGCGAGCAGGCCTATGCCGCGGACCGAAGTGTGGCGACCTTACTGAGCATCGTCTGCGGACTGCTTATGTTGGCCACGGCAGGCGGCATCGTCGGACTGAGCAGCTTCTGGGTCAGCCAGCGACGCACGCAAATCGGGATTCGTCGCTCCCTGGGCGCGACCACGGGTGACATCCTGCGTTACTTTCACGCCGAGAACTTCCTGATCGTCAGTGGCGGTGTCGCCCTTGGACTGGTGCTGTCCGTCTTGGCGAATATCGGCCTGATGAGAGTCTATCCTTTGCAATTCATGCCGCTCTACGTACCGCTGATCGGGGCACTCGTGCTGTGGCTGCTGGGTCAGCTTGCCGTCTGGGGGCCTGCGTCATACGCCGCGAAGGTGCCGCCCGTGGTGGCGATTCGCACCTCGTGATGTGAAGGGAGGGGTATTGGTGCGCAACAGGCAATAGCATGAGGCCGCTTCGATGCCTACCGGAGCGTTCTGCTGAAACCTAGGATGGAACCACGTCGGTTGTCATACCGTGGTCAGCAGGAGAGAAAGATGAGCGTAGTACACAGCATTCCACACACCGTTGAAGCAAAGTCCAGGGATCTGGTTCCGTCGCGCTATGCGCTGAAGATCGGCGAGATCGACGTCATGGTGATCAGCGACGGCACGTTGCCGATCCCGTTCGAAGTGATGTCGACCAATGTCGCGCCCGCGGGTCGCGCCGCCTGGCTGGACAACATGCTTCTGCCAGAAACGTTCGATTGGGCAGTTAACGTCGTCGTCGTGCGCAGTGGTGACCAGACCATCCTCATCGACTCCGGGTTGGGTGGTGTGTTCGAAGGTTTTCCGCGCGCGGGGCAGCTGGTCAAGCGACTCGAGGACGCCGGCATTTCGCTGGCCTCCCTGACTGACGTGGTCCTTACCCATCTGCACATGGACCATGTGGGCGGCCTGCTCGGTGACGGCGTGAAAGAACAGCTGCGTCCGGACGTACGGATCCACGTAGCCGCTTCCGAGGTTGCGTTCTGGGAGTCGCCGGACTTTTCCCGCACGGTCATGCCGCCGCCGATTCCGGATGTGCTTCGCGTCACCGCCAAGCGCTTCCTCGCGGACTACAGCAGCCAGCTGCGGCAGTTCGACGAGGAGTACGAGGTAGCGCCCGGGGTGGTTGCCCGTCGTACCGGCGGTCACACACCGGGGCACTGCGTGGTCCGTATTGCATCCGGTACCGAGGCGCTGACGTTCGCGGGCGACGCCCTGTTCCCGGTCGCGTTCGATCACCCGGATTGGCAGAACGGCTTCGAGCACGACCCCGAAGAGGCGGTCAACGTCCGCCTGCGTCTTTTCAAGGAGTTGGCGGCGAGCGGCGAATTGCTCGTGGCCACCCACGTGTCATTCCCGTCGGTTGGCCGGGTGGCTGTGGACGGTGATGCCTACCGTTGGGTGCCGGGGTATTGGGATTACTGAGCGCCCGTTGGATTAGGGCACAAAGCGGAACGCGGCGTCATCGACGCCGCGTTCCGTCACCACGTCGCCACGAGGAAGTCAGACAACCTTGGTACCATCGGTTCTGGAACCAGGGGAGCACCACGGATGTTGCGCACACTCGCTTTTGGCCTTGTCCTTTGCACGCCGCTCGTCGCCACCGCACAGGTACGCGTCGACACGCTGACCTTTCCAGTGGGCACAGCCTATGCTGAGCATTACGACGTGCCGGTGGTCTCCGGCATGGCCGCCAATGTCGCGGCGAAGATCAACCTGACCATCCAGTACAGCCTGTTGCGCCAGGTGCCCGGGCATTATCACCAGCCTGTCTTCACCGAAGAAGACCAGACGGGCGGTATGACGGACCTCACGTTTACCGTCGTCCGGGCGGATAGCCAGGTGATAACGATCGATTTCGAAGTCTCGTCCATGGGCGCGCATCCCTCAGTCGACCACACGTGGATGTCGTTCGACTCGCACGATGGCCAGCTCATCGTTCCCGAGGACATCCTGACCGCCCAGGGCATCGAGCGCGGCAAACAGGCTGCCACCAAGGCCCTGTTGGCGGGGATCGCATCGGTCATCGCCCATCCGGACCCCGCGCGGACAGCCCCGGGCGCCGAGGACGACCTGAAGACGCAGCGGGAAGCCTATGAACGGTGCACGGGTGAACTCAGCGACGCGCAAGGCGATACGACGTTCGAGATCGGTCTCGTGCTCACGGTGGCACGCGGTTGCTTTTTCCCGCACGCGATCCTGGCACTCGAYGATGTTGGCGAGGTGACATGGCAAGCGTCGTACGCATCACTTGCACCTTATATGACACCTTACGGTCGGTGCCTTCTGATCGAGCGCAGCGCTGCTTGTCGTCGCGCCTCGGTCACGCCCACGGTCGGTACCTGGCGAGGGACGATCGGGAAGGGGAGCGCCATTGCCTTGATTGGGTCCACTTCCGGCGCGAGCTATTTCTACGAACGGATTGGCACATCGATCGGCCTCGACATCGCCAAGGCGCCATCCGGGCACTGGATCTTGCAACATAAGGATGAGCATGGCGTGGTTCTCGAGACGTTCGATCTGGTGCCGACGAAGTCGGGCGGATTCTCCGGAACCTGGACGCAGGCTGCGAAACCGGGGCTCCCGGTTGTCTTGCAATAATTGCGGCAGACACTCTGCCGTCGTTATTGAGTGGGGTTGACTGACACTGTATCGTCTGACGCGGTTCAAGCCTTGCCAGGGAGGCTGCTGAAACTCCCGGCCCACCAGCCCGAGCGCCTTCATGCAAATTCACGGACGTATCTGCCGCCTGACCCTCTTCTCAATAGCCGTGTGGTTCTCGCAGAGCCTGTCTGCCGCCACCCTGGACGCGTCGCATTTGCCCGTGGTGAAAGGCGCCACGTTCGAGGTGGTGCTGGCCAAGCCCGACGATTCATCCGCACGCTACGAGAAGCCGCTCCCGCTGGAAAAGCTCCCCTTCCAATACCGCAACGACAAATACAATTCGATCGGAACGGCGTTCGCCATTGGCAAGAACCGTTTCGTCACGGCTTTCCACGTGGTCATTGACGGCATTGGCGGCCGTTCGGGTCCGCCTTTGCTACGTGACGCGGACGGCAAGGTCTTTGCCATCGACAAGGTCGTCGGATTTTCCCTGGCGCAAGATTTTGTGGTCTTCACCGTGGCCAACGCGCCGGACGTGAAACCCCTGGCCGTCGACCGTGGTAACCATCTCAACGAGGCGGTTTACGCGGTCGGTAATGCGTTGGGCACAGGCGTCGTGGTACGCGATGGCCTGTACACGTCCGATACGCCGGAAGACGAGAATGGCCAGTGGAAGTGGATCCGCTTCTCGGCGGCCGCATCGCCAGGCAATAGCGGCGGCCCCCTCCTGGACAAGGACGGGAAGGTGATCGGCGTGGTGTTGCGCAAGTCGCCCAACGAAAACCTCAACTTCGCGCTGCCCATCAGTCTGGTTCTGGATGCGCCGACGAAATCGGTGGACTCGGAAAGGCGTGCCTCGGGCCGTGCCATCTTCATGGACGCGACCCAGGATGGGATCTTCCGCGTGCATGTCGACCTGCCACTTACTTTTGACGATTTCGCCAAGAGTTACCTGGCGCAGGCCGACACCTTTTTCGATTCCCAGTGGAAGGAGCTTCTCGGCCGGGAGGATGCCAACATGTTTCCCAAGGGTGATGGCAGCAAAAAAATCCTTGCCGCCGGTGCGCCGCTCGATGCCTACCCCATGGCACTTCGTCGTGGTGCTAACAACGAGTGGACCTACTGGATACCCGAGCACGCGAAGTCAGCACTTCCAGGCAATGGCTTCGTCGATGCCGGCCTGTTGGGGAAAGTCATACTGCTGCATGTGCGAAAGCCAGACGATCTGCCCCTGGCCAAGCTGTACTCCGACGCCGCCGGCCTCGTGGACCTGATCTTCAAAGCCTCCACGTTCACGCGTGACGTGGGCGACGAGAAAGTCAGGATGACGTCGCTCGGGTCGCCCATCAGCGACGTTGTCGTCGTCGATCGATGGCATCGGCGTTGGCAGCATCGCGACTTTGCCTTCCCGGCTATCGACGCCGTGCTCGAGGTGTACTCGCTACCCGTGCCCGACGGTTATGTCGTTCTCCTGTCGAAGACGCAGTCGCGTTTCCGGCACGCCGATAGCGTCCAGACCGAAACCCTCCTCGGACTGATCTCCACGACCTACGACGGTAGCTTCGCTGCCTGGAAGGAATTCCTCCAGCAAGGTGACTGGGTGCCCACGGAGCTGGCCTCTGCGAATCTCGCCATCGACTTCGGCAAGCGGTTTTCCATCGCGCCGGCGGGATTCTCGCTTAGCTATGGCCCGGATTTGCAGCCGATCGAAGCCAACGGTGAGCTCGCCGTCAGCTACGGCTATCTGGGACGCGACGGCAGCGCGACGCTGGGTATCGCGGGCATTAGCGCTCAGCCGGATATGGACAAGTACACCGCCGTACGCATCAATCGGCATCCGAAGCCATTCCCTGACTCGCCGCGCGATTATCTTTCCGGCTGGAAGGACATCGTTACCCGCGCCCACCCAGGGGACGGACAGCCGTACAAGGACTCCGACATGAGCTGGGCTGGCACGACGCTCGGTACGCCTGGTGCCGATACCAACGTGCTCTACACCTTGTACTACGGAAGCGACGCCAATCCGTCGGATGCGGTCATGAAGCAGCGGCTGGCCAACGCGGTGAAAGGCGCGACGGTTCGCGAGCACTGATCGCCCTGTGGGGCGACGATGATTGACCGGTGAACACAACACCGTGCTGTGGTCGGGCAGCAAGGAATTCGATGCAACCTTTTAAGGCTTTTGGGGCACTCAGCGGCCGGCTCGGCCGCGCACCCTTCTTTTAATTGGCCATCTATGCCRCCGTGTGCCGCGTTCGGATACACTACTTGCGCCCAAGGTGATCCAAGGCTTCAGTGCCGAGGATTGAAACGGGAATCCGGTGACGTGCGCGGCCTTTCGAGGCTGCCACCATTCCGGAGCTGCCCCCGCAACGGTAGGCGAGCAAAGGTCGGCATCAAGTCACTGTGCCATAGGCATGGGAAGGCGCCGTCCGGTAGGGATTCCCTGCGCTCGCGAGCCCGGAGACCGGCCATGAGGTACACCGGACAGGCGGAGGGCCATGTCGTGGGTTGCCGTCGGCCTTTTGCCCTCCGCGATCCTGTCTTCCCGCCTCCTGTTCCTCGCCATTGATGCCGCGCGGGTAGGCGCGGTTAGCAGGAGTTGTTTTGTGTCATTTCGTTCTTCCACCCTCGCGGTCTCCATCGCGATCGCTTTGCTCGTGCCCGCTGCGGCCATCGCCGATGATGCTTCCACCGATCTGGACAAGGTCGTCGTCACGGCCAGTCGCACAGACCAGACCCAGAGCCAGGTCCTCGCCGCCTCGACGGTGATCGACCGCGCCGATATCGAGCGTCTCCAGCCGCATTCCCTGGCTGACCTGCTGCGCGGTACCCCGGGCGTGTCGATCGCCAACAACGGCGGTCCGGGCAAGGCCACGTCCGTGTTCCTGCGCGGTACCGAATCCGATCACGTGCTGGTGATGGTGGACGGGGTCAAGATCGGCTCGGCCACCTCCGGCACTGCTGCCTTCCAGGACATCCCGGTCGACCAGATCGAGCGCATCGAAATCGTGCGCGGTCCGTACTCCAGCCTTTACGGTTCGGAAGCGCTCGGTGGCGTCATCCAGATCTTCACCCGTCATCCCGAGGGCGCGTTCGTACCGAACTTCTCGGTAGGCGTGGGCTCATACGACGCGGCGAGCGGTTCCGTCGGTTTCGCCGGTCGCGGTGCGCAAGGCTGGTACTCCGTCCAGGCAACCCATGACCAGACCGACGGCATCAATGCGTGCCGCGGGAAGCCCAGCCCGGGCGGCGCCGGCTGCTTCACGTATGAGCCCGACAGGGATGGTTACAAGAATAATGCGCTGTCTTTGCTGGGCGGCTGGCGTTTCGACGACCAGTGGGACGCTGACGCCACGGCGACGCGTACGGAAGGCCGCAACCACTACGACGGCACCAGCAGCAACTTTGCCCAGTCGGCGACACAGGTATTGGGCAGCCGCGTGCGCTACAAGCCGGCGCAGGACATCCTGATCACCGCCAGCCTGAGCCGTAGCGAAGATCTTTCGACCGACTACGAGAATGGCGTTTACGCCGACACGTTCAACACGCATCGTGACCTCGCTTCCCTCCAGGCCGATCTCGGTCGCGTCGGTGAGAGCGCCGGCCTCACCACCGTGGGCTTCGATTGGCAACGCGATCGCGTGGTTGGCAGCACCGACTACCTCGTCGATGCACGCCGCAACCACGCGCTGTTTGCCGAGTGGCAGCAGGAGTACGGCGACAGCTCCGTACAGGGCAGCGTGCGTCGTGACGAGAACAGCCAGTTCGGCGGCAAGACCACCGGCAGCCTCCAGTACGGCTATGCGCTGACGAAGACCTTGCGCGTGACCGCTAGCTACGGCACCGCTTTCAAGGCGCCGACCTTCAACGACCTGTATTTCCCCGACTACGGCAATCCGGATCTGGGCCCGGAGACATCGAAGAACTGGGAGCTGGGGTTGCGGGGCACGCCGGGCTGGGGCCACTGGTCCGTCAACGGCTTCCAGAACAAGATCGACCATTTGATCGTGTTCGACTCGAGCCTGAGTGGTCCGCTGTTCCCGTTCGGCGGGGCGAATAACATCGACCGCTCGCGCATCCGTGGCGTCGAGATGGCCGCGGACACAACCATCGGTGACTGGCGCCTCGCCGGAAACGCCACCTGGCTGCAGCCGATCGACGATAGCGACGATGACACGCACGGAAACCTGCTGCCGCGTCGTGCGCGTCGCACCGCAAATATCGATGTCGACCGCAGCTTCGGCGCGTTCAGCGTCGGTGCGAGCGTGTTCGCTTCGGCCTATCGCTTCGATGACACCGCCAACGCCAACCGGCTGGGCGGCTACACGCTGACCGATCTTCGCATGGCCTATGCCTTCGCCCCGGCGTGGAAAATCGAACTGTCGGCGAACAACATTTTCGATCGTCGCTACGAGACTGCGCAGTATTACAACCAGCCGGAGCGCAACTGGATGCTGACCCTGCGTTACCAGCCCCGTTCGTAACCGTCCCACCTTCGAGGTCACCTTATGAAGCCGCTCTCACGTTCCTTGTTCACTGCTGTTGCCGGCCTGTTCGCGCTAGTGATGATCGCCACGCGCTTCAATCACTTCGGCGATGCCCTTCATCTACCCGATGCGTCCATGGCCTTGTTCTTCCTTGGCGGCATCTATCTGCGCAAGCATCTGGCCTTCGTCGGCTTCGTGGTCCTGTCGGTGCTGATCGACTGGTAMTCGGTGAGTTATGCCGGGGTGAGCGACTTCTGCATCACGGTGGCGTACGCCTTCCTCCCGCTTGCTTACGCCGTCCTTTGGTATGCAGGCCGTCTTCTCGCCCCGCGCTACAACGGCTCGCTTGCCTCGCACGGCCTGGTGTTCGCGGGTATCGTGGTCAGTGCCACGCTGTCGTATGCCGTGTCGAACGGAGCGTTCTACTGGCTGGGYGGCCGCTACACGGAGCCGAACATGGCTCAGTATCTACAGCGCTTCGCCCAGTGGGCACCGCTGTTCGTGCGTGCGGCGGCCGGGTAC
>NZ_JBFUJE010000120.1:0-9813 GCF_056401535.1 Luteibacter sp. P4_E6
GCGCCAGCGAGGCGGCAGCCAGCTGCGTCTCGAATGCCATGACGGCATCGGCCTGGGTCTTCGCGTCAGTATCGGAGACGCCGGCGAGGGTCAGGGTCTTGGTGATGTAGTCGACATAGGCCTTGCGGTTGTCGRCCTGCTTCGGATCGGTGTAGTAGTCCTTGGTCGGCAGACCGAGGCCGTCCTGCTGCGCATAGCCAATCTGCATCTTCGCGTTCTTGAAGTCGGCGCCCGAGCCGAAGCCGAACACGTAGCTGTTGCCATCGGCGAAGCTCTGGTCGAGGAAGTTGGCCACGTCGTCGCTGTTCTTCAGGCCGTCGATCTTGGCCAGTTCCGGCTTGAGCGGCTCGATGCCGGCCTTCTCGATCACCGATTCGTTCATGCCCGAGCGATAGAGCAGGCCGATCTTCTGCTCGATCGAGCCGGCCTTGGCATTCGCCGCACCCTTGTCCATGGCATCGACGATGTCGTGCTGCGTGGACAAGCTGTTTTCGGCGAGCTGGTCGAAGGCGCCCCAGCGGGTGCGGTCTTCGGGAATCGGGTTGACCGCCACCCACTTGGCGTTGACGAAGCCGTTGAAGTCGTCGCAGGCGTCGATCGTCGTGTCGATGTCGGCCACATTGAACGTGGGCGCGGCAGGTGCTGCAGCGGTCGTGGCGGCCGGCGCCGGGGCGGCGCTGCCGGTGGCGGCAGGCGGGTTGCCGCCCGGAACGGCCGTATCGGCATCGTTGTGCTTGCTGCATGCCGTGCCGGCGAGCGCGACGCTTAGCGCGAGTGCGAGCGGCTTCAGGTACTGCTTGGTCATGAGTGTCCCTCTGTCCAGTGAAAGCGGTGCCCCCGGGCACCGGTGGGTTCCGAGCATAGCCGTTGGGAACGGCCTGGAGGGCCGACCGTGACGAAGGTCATGGATTGAGAAAATTCGTAAGACCTTGCGGACTTTGTCCCCGGGCTGTCATGCGCCGTTCTTACGCTGGTCAGACCGCATGACAGGGGATGCGGATCCGTGCAGTCCGGCCGCTACACCTTTCGAGGAGCTTAGTCATGCGCAAGTTACTGGCCGCAGGCATCGCCTGCGTGCTCACCCTCTCCGCCGCGTCGATCGTCGCCGCCCAGCAGGTGGCCTCCGCCCCTGCCGATGCCGCCACCACCGCGCTCGGCTTCGGCCACGGCGGTCACGGTAGCGATCCGCGCACCGCCACGCCGATCAAGCATCTGGTCGTGATCTTCCAGGAGAACGTTTCCTTCGATCACTACTTCGGCACCTATCCGCTTGCCGAAAATGGCAAGGGCGAGCCATCGTTCTATGCGCGGCCCTTTACGCCGCCGGTGAATGGCCTGTCGCATCGCCTGCTGACGAAGAATCCCAACGCGGCCAACAGCGGCAATGCCGACGCGGCAATCAACCCGTTCCGCCTCGCGCGTACACAGGCGGCGACGGCCGATCAGGACCACGGCTATACCTCGGAACAGCGCGCCTTCGATGGCGGCAAGATGGATCTCTTCCCGCTGTATACCGGTCACGGTGAAACCCTGCCGGGTGGCGATGCCGCTGAGGAAGGTAAGGGCCAGGTGATGGGTTACTACGACGGCAACACCGTCACCGCCTTCTGGAATTACGCGCAGAACTTCGCCATGAGCGACAACCACTACGGCACCGGCTTCGGTCCGTCGTCGCCGGGTGCGGTGAACCTGATCGCGGGCCAGACCGCCGGTGTGATCGACACGCTCAACGGCACGGGTGCCGAGACCGACGATGGCCACGGCGGCCTGACCATGATCGGCGACCCCGATCCGATCGGCGACGTCTGCTCTTCGCCCACGGCTAGCCAGGCGACGATGGGCGGCCGCAATATCGGCAACCTTCTCAACGATCACAATGTCACCTGGGGCTGGTTCCAGGGCGGCTTCGACCTCACGCTCACCAACCCCGACGGCAGCACCGGCTGCACGCGTCGCACGTTGTCGAAGGTGACCAACACCACCTCGAACGATTACAGCCCGCATCATTCGCCTTTCCAGTACTACCCGTCCACGGCCAACCCGACGCACGCACGGCCGTCGTCGATCGCCGCCATCGGTAAGACGGATGTGGCTAACCATCAGTACGACATCCAGGACTTCTACGACGCCCTCGATACCGACAACCTGCCTGCGGTGAGCTTCCTCAAGGCGCCGGCTTACCAGGACGGTCACGCCGGCTATTCCGATCCGCTGGACGAACAGGCCTTCGTCGTCCACGTGATCAACACGCTGCAGCAGAGCAGCGAGTGGAAGGACACGGCCGTCGTCATCGCCTATGACGATTCCGATGGCTGGTACGACCACCAGGAACCGCCGCACACCAACGCCTCGGCCGGCACCACCGACGCGCTCGACGGCGCCGGCGTGTGTAAGGGACGCGTCACGCTACCGGGCCTGGATGGCAAGACACCGGCACAGGGTCGCTGCGGCTTCGGTCCGCGCCTGCCGCTGCTGGTGGTGTCGCCGTGGGCACGCGAGAACATGGTCGATCACAGCGTGACGGACCAGAGCTCGATCACCCGCTTCATCGAAGACAACTGGCTCGACAGCAAGCGTCTGGGTGGCGGTTCCACCGATGCAACGGCCGGTCGTATCGACAGCATGTTCGACTTCTTCTTCCCGCGCCTGTTCGACCGCAAGCTGATCCTCGACGAGTCGACCGGTCAGCCGAAGCGTGCGCAGTGGCCGTTCGGGAACGGTGGGCATGGTTGATCGCCGTCGCTTCCTGAAGACGGCGGGGTGGATGGCCGCGGCGGGTTGGATCCCGTCGCGGCTCCTCGCACATGACATGCACGGCATGCAGGCCGCGCCGGTGGGCAAGGTCGGCAACGACCTGTGCATGCACCCCATGGGTGATACGACGCACATGCCGGGCCTGGTCGATCCGGGCAAGCTGGCAGCGTTCGTCGATCCGCTGCCGATTCCCCCCACGCTGCGGCCCGTTGCCGGCAAGACGCTCGATGTGCGCATGGCGCAGACCGCGCAGAAGCTGCATCGCGATCTGCCACCGACTGACCTGTGGACGTATGGCGGGCACTATCCCGGCCCGACGATCGAGGCGCGTACCGGCGAGGCCTTCGACGTGCGCTGGGCGAATGCGCTGCCGACGAAGCACTTCCTTCCCGTCGACCACGCCATCTGCGGTGCCGAAGCCGACCAGCCCGAGGTGCGCGCCATCGTCCATCTGCACGGCGCCAAGGTGCCGCATAAGGACGACGGCTATCCCGAAGACTGGTACGTACCCGGCAAATCGCGCCAACACCATTACCCGAACGCCCAGGACGCGGCGACGCTGTGGTACCACGACCATGCGATGGGCATTAACCGGCTGAACATGTATGCCGGGCTGATGGGACTCTACCTTCTGCGCGACGAACACGAGTTGTCGCTTGGTCTTCCTTCCGGCGAGCAGGAGCTGCCGCTGGTGCTGGCCGACAGACTGCTACGCACGGACGGCCGTCTCTACTATCCGGACTCGGGTGACGCCCATGCGCCGTGGGTACCCGAAGTATTCGGCAACCTGACCCTGGTCAATGGGGCCATCCTGCCCCGTGCCGATGTGCAGCCAAGACGCTACCGACTGCGCGTGCTCAATGCGGCGAACGGCCGCTTCTACCATCTGCGATTCAAGGATGGCCGGCCATTCCACGCTATCGGTTCCGACCAGGGCCTGCTGGCCGCCCCAGCAAAGGTGACCTCCCTTTTTCTTGCGCCGGGTGAACGTGCCGACCTCGTCGTCGACTTCGCCGCGTTGCGCGGTGGCACGGTGGAATTGATGAACGATGCGCTGCCGCTGATGCGTTTCGCGGTGGGGCAGGGTGCCGTTCGCGACGACAGCCGGCTGCCGGATATCTTGCGCGATCTGCCCCGGGTCACGGAAGCCAGTGCGTCGAAATCACGCGAGCTCACGCTTGACGAATACAGCGACTGCGTCGCCACGCCCATGCTCATGTTGCTCAACGGCAAGCGCTGGCACGATCCGGTCACGGAGACGGTGAAGCTCGGCAGTACCGAGATGTGGAACCTGGTAAACCTCACCGAGGATACGCATCCGATCCATCTGCATCTGGTGCGCTTTCAGATCCTCGACCGGCGCCCGTACGACGTGGACGAGTACATGGAGAAAAAGACCCTTCGCTATGTCGGGCCGGCGCAGGAACCGCCGCCGCACGAACGCGGCTGGAAGGATGTGGTGCAGGCGTACCCGGGCATGGTGACCCGCATCGTCGCGACATTCGACGGTTATGCCGGCCGCTACGCGTGGCATTGCCATCTCGCCGAGCACGAGGCGAACGAGATGATGCGACCATTCGAGGTGGTCGCGTAATCCCGCTCTTGTAGGAGCCGATTCATCGGCGATCCCGCGGCAGCGGGCAAGGCTGCCGCGAGCGCCCAATCGCCGCTGAAGCGGCTCCTACAACTGCCTTAGAGCGTCGGCATCCAGGCGAACCACGGGATAAACACCCACCTTCTGCACCGTGTACCACGGGCTGCGTTCGTAGAAGAACGTGAGGCGCGCACGCGGGCTGGCAGCGAAGGCGGCGTCGTTCTTCAGCTTCGCCTCGAACTCCGTCTTCAGCGCCGGGTTCGCCGCCATCATCCTCCGTGCCAGTGCCTCGAGCACGCGCGGTTCGCCGTATTCCTTCTGCTCGAACACGGCATTGAAGTAGCCCCAGCGGAGCAGGGAATCCGGTGCGCGGGCATCGAGCAGGTTCAGGGCGAGCACGGCATCGGCATTGTCCGCGCGCACGATGATGGTGCCGGCCGGGAGATCGACATCGACCCGCGACGAAGCGATGTGTGCATCCTTCAGCATGTGATGGCTTTCGAAAGGTTTGTCCGCCCACTTCGGGTCGGTCAGCTCGTCGCGCTCCGCGCGCACGCGCACGGCGGTGGTCGTCCGCGTGTACGGAATGCCATGCGCGTCGAGGCGATCGATCACGTCCGTCCATTGCGGCGGAATCGCCCACGCGGCGGGGATCGACGCCGAGACGTCCGGAAGCAGATCGTTCCAGTTCGAAATGCTGTAGTTCTTCTTCGTTTTCGGGTCGTATTGCACCCAGATATCCCCGGAGACATCGCTCTTGGTCTGCGTGAACGCGTAGCCCTTGAGTGTGAACGGTGTCGATGCCGGATCCTGCTTGAACGTCACCGGCTGCGAGGCGTCCGGCTTTGCGGAAAGCGCTTCAGCCCAGCGATCGGCCTCCTTCGACGCTGTGAGCAGGGCGGCAGGCTCCTTGTTCACGTGGGCGAGCACGCTGCGAACCACATCGTAGGTCGCACGCACGCGCACCTCGTAGGACTTGAGCATGTGCGTTTCGATCAGCAGGCCGGCGCGGTTGCGAATGGCGGCGTAGCCCGTGGAAAAGCGCGGGCCCGAACCGAAGTTCTCGATGCCCTTGGTGATATCGCGTCCGTCGCGGAATTCCAGGTAGGGCGCGGCGAGGTGACCGAGCTTCTCGTAGGCCGGGATGGCGTCGCCTTCGTAGGCCGCCTTCTGCCATGCAGCGATCGACGGCGGCAGCTTGTGCGCGTCCTCCGCGTACCAGGTGAGGTCGTACTGGTAGTCGGCACCGTCCGTGGTATGGATGTCGATCAGCAGGTCGGGTTTCCAGGTGTTCCAGAGTGTCAGCCACGCGCGCGTTTCGGGCGCATCGGCCTTGACGTAATCGCGGTTGAGATTGAGGTATTGCGACTGGCCACGAAAACCCATCTCGGCCGGCCCGTTCTGGTTGATGCGGTTGTACGGGTTTGAATTCTCATGGCCATCCACGCTGTACACGGGGATGTAGACCAGCACGGCGTGGTCGAGCAGATGGGGCAGGCGATGGGTGGCGGCAAAGTCGCGCAGCAGCATCAGGCCCGCGTCCTTGCCTTCGATCTCGCCGGGATGGATGCCGGCCTGCAGCAGTACGATGGGCTTGCCGGCCGCGCGGGCCTTTTCGGGCGTCAGGTCGCCGTCCTTCGCTGCGATCACGACCGTCATCGGCCGGCCCTCCGGCGTCGTGCCGAAGGTCGCGAGGCRGATCGTGTCCGGTGCCGCCTGGGTGAGGCGCTGCAGGAAGGCCTGCGTTTCGGCATACGACGGTGTCGTGCGGAAGGAAGACRCCTCGGCGGGCGTGATCCAGGTGTCTTTCGCCTGGATCGTGACCGGGGCCACGGCGATCAGGGCGAGGAGGAGGCGTGCGGGGAGCGTGGCAGACATGAACCCATCCGGCAGGAGAATCCGGCCATTGTGTGATTTTTTCCCCGCGCTCGCGAATCATGGTGGAAAGAGGAGGGGTTCATGGCCGAGGCCGAGCGACGGCGCGCTTTCGAAGCGCTGCTGCAGACACACCGCAAGATCGTCTTCAAGGTCGCGGCCATCTATGCCCATGGCGAGGAGGATCGGCGGGATCTTGCGCAGGAAATCCTGCTCCAGGTCTGGCGATCGTTCGGTGGGTACGACACAAGCCGTTCGTTCTCTACCTGGATGTACCGCGTGGCGCTCAACGTGGGTCTGTCGCATGCCCGACGCCAACGCGAACGACTGCAGCCACTGGATGCGACGCTGATCGACACGCTCGGTGGCGRCACGCCGATCGATGAGCCGGACGAGCGGCTTGCCCAACTGGCACATGCCATCGAGACCCTGGAACCCCTCGACCGCGCCCTGATCCTGCTCTACCTCGACGAGCAGCCCTATGCCGAGCCCACGAGCGGCTGGACGAGATCGCCCGCTTCGAGGCCGGTTGACGGGGTGCTCTAAGGCGGCGCTAAGCTCGGCGCGCGGATACTATCGGCGTCTCTGCCACCGGGTCGCCGCCTTGCACATCATCCTCGTCGAAGACGACGCCCAGCTCGGCGATGCCATTCGCAGGGCGCTGGAACGGCTGGCCTATACGATCAGCTGGTTCCGCGACGGCAACGAGGCGCTGGCGGCCATGCGCGAGCACGAGGCCGACCTGGTTCTGCTCGATCTCGGTCTGCCGGGGAAGGATGGAATAGATGTACTCGTCGAAGCGCGGCAGTCTCGCGTGACCACGCCGGTTATCGTCATGTCCGCGCGCGAGGCCCTGGATGCGCGCATCCGCGTGCTGGACGCCGGGGCCGACGATTACCTGGTCAAGCCTTTCCACCTGGACGAACTGGCCGCGCGCATTCGCTCGCTGGCCCGACGCGTACGCGGCGATTCGGTCAACCGCCTGGACGCCGGCGCGCTGAGCCTGGACCTGGGTACCTGGGAAGTCATCTGGCACGGCGACAAGGTCGACCTGACCCGGCGCGAGTTCGCGTTGCTGCAGGCGCTGATGGAACGCGCCGGTCGTATCGTCCGGCGCGAGGCCCTGGAGGCATCGCTGTATGGGCCCGAGGCGGCGATGAGTTCCAGTGCGCTCGAGGTGCTCGTGCACGCCCTGCGCCGCAAGCTCAGCCACGATGCCATCCAGACCGTGCGCGGTTTCGGCTACATGGTGCCGCGGGAGCCCAGGTGAAGCCAGGCAGCCTGCGCTCGCACCTCCTGGTCCTGATCATCATCGTGCTCGCGGCGGTGCTCCTGCCCTTGGGCGTGCTCAGCGCCCAACGTACCCTGGAAGAAGTGGACGAACTCTCGGACGGCCGTCTTGCCCAGTCCGCACGTACGCTCGAGGTCCTCGTCCGTCGCATTGGCGTGGACCAACTACGCAACCAGCGCGCCGCCCGTCTGTTGGTGTCGAGCGTGTCCGATCATCCGCAGGAGCTCATCGTGCAGGGTCGCACCTACGAATCGGAGGTCGGTTTCGAGGTGTTCGATCGCGACGGCGCGCTGCTGCTCGCCACCGAGAACCTCGCCCGTCTACCGAATACGCCTGCCGCAGACGGCGCCTTCGAGGACGTCAAGAGCGGCAGGTACACCTGGCGTGTCTTCACCCTGATCATGGAAGACGAGGGCATCACCATTCGCTCGGGTGAGCGCTACGACAGCCGCCACGAAATCACTCGCGCACTCTGGATCGAGCACGGCCTGCCGACCCTCCTGGGCTTGCCTCTTCTCGCGCTCCTCGTCGGCTGGGCGATTCGCCGCGGTCTCCAGCCTTTGGAGACACTGGCTCGCGCGCTGTCGCGCCGCGAGCCGGGTAGCCGGGAGCCAATCCGTCTCGAGCACGCGCCGAACGAGCTGAAACCCGTGCTGGACGCGCTCAACGGCCAGATCGGTCGTCTGGAAAATGCGCTCGAGCGGGAACGCCGTTTCAGCGCCGATGTGGCCCACGAGCTGCGTACGCCCCTGGCCTCGACCATGATCAATCTCGAGAACGCCATGAATTCCGCCCAGCCACACGAGGCCGAGGCAGCCCTGGTCGCGGCGCGCGAGTGCCTGATGTCGCTGGCGCGTCGCACCGAGCAGTTGCTTGCGCTGGCGCGCCTGGAGGTCGGCGCGGCATCGGGTCCACGCAGCCGGGTCGACCTCGGCGAACTGGCGCTGGAAGTCATCGAGGAACTTACGCCACTGATCGGTCGTGGTGGGGTCGAGCTGAGTATCCGCGAACTGCCCGCGGAGCTTGTCATCGAGGGCTACGGTGTCGCGCTCGGCGCCTTGCTGCGTAACCTGCTGGAGAACGCATTCAGGCACGTGCCGGCGGGCGGCCATGTCGAGCTTTCCATCAGTCATAACGATGACGAGGCCGTCATCGAGGTCGTCGACGATGGTCCGGGCATTCCGCCGGAGCGCCGCGCCTCCATGTTCACCCGTTTCCAACGCGGACTGGATACCCAGGGCGAAGGCTTCGGCCTGGGCCTCTCCATCGTCCAGCGTGCCGCCGAACTGCACGGCGCGGACATCCAGTTGCTGGATGCGGAGTCCGGGCCGGGGTTGCGTGTGGTGGTGACACTGCCCTTGGCCTGAGCGCCGGGTACAAAATCTTCAATCCGCGTAACAAAGGCCGGCGCATACTCAGGGGCCCACCGTGGAGCGCAGCAATGAAGAATCCTGAAGCGACCAAAGCCAAGCGCAAAGCCGATCTGCACACGCCCACCGGCCTCGGTGCAGACGCCACCCGCGACATCTCGGCCGAACTCAACGCCCTGCTCGCGGACACGTTCGCGCTTTACCTGAAGACCAAGAATTTCCATTGGCACATGTCGGGCCCGCGTTTCCGCGACCTGCATCTGCTGCTCGATGAGCAGGGTGAGCAGATTTTCAGCATGACCGACGATCTCGCCGAGCGCGTGCGCAAGATCGGTGGGACCACGCTGCGTTCGATCGGGCACATCGCGCGCCTGCAGCGCCTGTCCGACAACGACGCTGACTTCGTGACGCCACAGGACATGCTCGCCGAGCTGCGCGAAGACAACCAGCGCCTGGTCGGATTCCTGCGCGAAACGCATGCGTTGTGCGACGAGTATTCCGATGTCGCTACGGCCAGCCTCATCGAGAACTGGATCGACCAGGGCGAACGCCGCGTGTGGTTCCTGTTCGAAACCAATCGCGAGAACACCTGACCGACCAGGTGGCGCGGCCTCTGCCGCGCCACCTTTCGTGCCGCGCTACTTGCGCGGCGTGGCAATCACGCCGATCAGATCCTTGCCATCGCCGCGGACCAGGTGCGGATACTTCAGGCCGCCGTGGTAATCGACCTTCACCGTGCTGTACTCGTCGATGTTCTTGACCAGGAACTCGATCGGTGTGGTGGTCGACTTCGCATCGGTGACCGCATCCTTTAGTGTCTGGCCGGAGAAGTCCTTGCCGTTGACGGCGACGATGGTCAGGCCCGGCACGAGTCCGGCTTTTGCCGCGGTCCCGTCCCATTGCACGTCCTGGATCACGCCCTTGTCGGA
>NZ_JBFUJE010000121.1:0-9788 GCF_056401535.1 Luteibacter sp. P4_E6
CGACTACGGCGCGCCCGTCGACGAGCGTGGCCGTCCGACGGATCAGTACGCGCGGCTGCGTCGTGTGATCGCGGATGCCACGCGCGTGACGCCGCCGGCATTACCACCTGCACCCCCTTCGGCGACCTTCGCGCCGGTGACGCCGCTACCATTCGCATCACTGTGGGACAACCTGCCTGGCAAGCAGGTGACCCTGCCATCGCCGGGACCGAACGAGATTCTGTTCGGCCAGGACCAGGGGCTTGTCGTTTACCGGAAACAGTTCGACAAGGGCCGGGTGCTGCGCTTGGAGAACGTGCGCGATTACGCCGTTGTCCATGTCGATGGTCACGAAGTGGGGTTGGTGTCGCGCGTGGAACATCCGGCGCTGAACTCGAAGCCCGATGTGGTGCTGCCGGACGCGTCCGCAGGTGCCACGACACGTACGCTCGAGGTCCTTGTCGACACCTTCGGGCACATCAACTTTGGCCCGCGTATCGGGGAGCACAAAGGTCTGATCGGGCCAGTGTCGATCGATGACGTGCCGCTGCACGAGGTCGAGGCGTGRCCGATTCCTCTGGATGATGGTTGGATTCGGGGGCTGCGGGGTTTCGCCGATGAATCGGCTCCTACCGAGCAGACGTGGCCGATGAGTGCCGGTTCGCGCTCGGTWGGAGCCGATTCATCGGCGAAAACCAGATCGCCCAGACCCGCCATCTTCTTCAAATCGACCCTGCATGTAGAGACCCCAGGCGACGTCTACATCGACATGACCGAGTGGTCCAAAGGCTACCTCTGGATCAACGGCCAACTCCTTGGTCGTTACTGGAACATCGGTCCGCAGCAGCGTCTGTTCTGTCCCGGCCCGTGGCTACGGGCGGGTGACAATGAACTGCTTGTGCTCGACCTGCACCGCCGCACCTCGGCGGTCGTTACCGCCGCCGACAGTCTGCAAGCCTCGAGGAGTGCCTGATGCGCGCCAGCGTGAGCGAGCCCGGCGTGCCTACCCAGCCCCCGCGTGCGATCGGCTTCTGGGGTGGTCTCTCGGCCAACGTGCTGAACATGATCGGCATCGGTCCGTTCGTCACGATTCCCATCGCACTCTCCGCGCTGGCAGGCCCCTCGGTCCTGCTCGGCTGGATCGCCGGCGCACTGCTTTGCCTGTGCGACGGACTGGTCTGGGCCGAACTCGGCTCCACCATCCCCGAATCCGGCGGGCCGTACCACTACCTGCGCGAGGCGTACGGTCGCGATAAGGCGGGGCGCCTGTTCGGCTTCCTCTACCTCTGGCAGACGCTGCTCACCGCACCGCTGTCGATCGGCAGCGCCGCCGTCGGCTTCGCCCAGTACGCCGGCTTCCTCATCCCGTCGCTGGGCGAGACGGGGAGGGCGCTGCTCGCAGCGGGGCTCTGCCTGGTGAACACGGCCGTGCTCTATCGCAAGGTGGGTCAGATCCAGCGGCTTTCCGTGTTCGTGACAGCGATCGTGGTCGTGGCCTGTGCGTGGATCGTGTTCAGCGGGATCACGCACTTCGATATGGCCATCGCCAGTCACTTCTTCCAGGCGCATGTCGACTCGTCGCACGGCTTCTGGCTCGGGCTGGGTGCGGTCGCATTGATCGCGGTCTACGACTACGGCGGCTACAACAACGTCTGCATGCTGGGCGGCGAAGTGAAGCAACCGCGGCGCACCATTCCGATGGCGGTGCTCGTCTCGATTCCGCTGGTGGCCGTGCTTTACCTCGGTCTCAACCTCAGCATCCTCGGCGTGTTGCCCTGGGAGCAGGCGGCACATTCGAAAGCGGTCGTCGCGGATTTCATGCAGGCCATCCACGGACACACGGGCGGTACGCTGGCGGTGCTGCTGATCCTGCTCGCCAGTTGGGGTTCTGCCCTGGTGATCCTGCTGGGGTATTCGCGCGTGCCTTATGCGGCGGCGGCCGATGGTCAGTTTTTCGCGGTGTTTGCCCGGCTGCATCCGCGTGGAGGCTTCCCCACGGTGTCGTTGTTGTTCGTCGGCGTGACCTCGGCGGCGGCGTGTTTTCTCTCGCTGGAACATCTGATCGCCACGCTGATGGTCACGCAGATCCTGTTCCAGTACATCGCGCAATGTTTCGCCGTCGTCGCGCTGCGCAAGCGCCGCGCCGACGCGGATGTCTTCCGTATGCCGCTGTATCCGTTGCCGATCGTCGTGAGCGTCATCGGTTGGCTCTACCTCGTGGCGACGGCGGGCACGTCGTCCATCGTCACCGCCGTCGGTGCGGTGCTCGCCGGCACCCTTCTTTTCCTGTGGCAAGCACGGAGGTCCCGCACGTGGCCATTCCCGCAACCCTGAAATCGTGGGACGTTGCCGTGGTCGGTGAGATCTTTGCCGACCACGTGTTCAGCGGGTTTCCCACATGGCCCGGCCCCGGCGAGGAGGTTATCGCCGAGAACTACCTGCGCGAGCTCGGTGGCGGCGCGATCAACACCGCCTGCGCGTTGTCGCGGCTGGGCCGTCGCGTACGCCTGGTGGGCTTGATCGGCGAGGCCGACCTCGACTGGTTCGAAAGCCGCCTTGGCGAGTTCGGCGTGAGCATGGAGGGCATCCGGATCGGTAGCGACGGCACCGGCATCACGGTCAGCGTCTCCACGGTCGAGGACCGTTCGTTCTTTACGTACCCTGGCGTGAACCGCGCGCTTCCTGAGTTGCTTGCATCGCCGGAAATCGTTGCCGACCTTGCCGCCGCACGCCACGTGCACTTCGCGATGCCTTTGCCCCGCGACCTGGCCGGGACCTTGCTCCCGCTGTTGCGCCAGGCCGGCTGCACGACATCGCTTGATGTGGGCTACAGCCCCGGCTGGCTGCGTGATCCCGCCAACCGGTCGAGCCTTCGCGACGTCGACCTGTTCCTTCCCAATGCGAAGGAAGCCGCACTGCTGAGCGGCGATGAAGAACCCTCGTCGTTCGAAGCCTGGTCGATCGGCGCCGGCATCGGCCGTGCCGTGATGAAACAGGGCGCCAGCGGCGCCTGGATCGCCGACGAGCGCGGCCTGCGCCACGTGCCTGCGCCTCGTATCGTTGCGCTCGATTCCACCGGTGCCGGCGACGCGTTCGACGCGGGCGTCATCGATGGCCTGCTCGATGGCGAGTCCATCGACGGGTGTGTCGAGCGCGGCTGCATCTGCGGCGCGCTGTGCACGACCGCGGCCGGCGCCCTCCAATCGCTTCCCCATTCCCCCCAATTGAGGACCCTTCGTGAGCAAACGTACGGATCGTAAGATCGCATTGATCGGAGGCGGCGGTGTCCGCTCGCCCTTGGTGGTGTTTGGCGTCAACGAGGCCGCCGAGGCACTCGGCGCGGCTGAAATGGTGCTGTACGRCCCGGACCCGGCGCGACTGCGGATCATGGTCGACCTCGGCAAGGCCGTGGTTCGCCGTTTTGGTGGGAACCTTCGCCTGCGTGGCGCTACCTCGCTGGAGGACACGATCGAGGGTGCGGATTTCGTGCTCAACAGCGTGCGCATCGGCGGCATCGCCGGCCGTGCAGCCGACGAGCGCGCATCCATCGCGCAGGGCTATCCCGGCCAGGAGACCACCGGTCCGGCCGGTGTCGCCATGGCGCTGCGCACCATTCCCGTGGCCATCGAGCAGGCGCGGCTGGTCGAACGCTTGAGCCCGCAGGCCTGGCTGGTCAACTTCACCAACCCCGCCGGACTCATCACGCAGGCGGTGAGTGACCACAGCAAGGCACGCATTGTCGGCATCTGCGACACGCCCACCGAGCTGTTCCACAACATTGCCCACGCGCTCGGCGAACCGGCGAGCGATGTCGAGTGCGACTACGTCGGACTCAACCACCTTGGCTGGGTGCGCGGTGTGCGCGTGCGCGGCGAGGAGGTCATCGACCGGTTGCTCGACAGCGACGAGCTGTTGCGCAAGCTCTACCTGGCGCCGCTATTCGACTTCGACATGATCCGCACGTTGCGGCTCATCCCGACCGAATACCTGTTCTTCTACTACGAACGCCAGCGTGCTCTGGACAACCAGCGCAAGCAGGGTGGTAGCCGTGGCGGTGAAATTCAGCGGCTCAACGATGACCTGCTGGCGGCACTGACCTCGCGCCTCGACGCCGGCGATGGCGACGCCGCCGTGGATATCTACGCCGCTTACCTCAACCAACGCTCCGGGTCGTACATGAAGCTGGAAGCCGAAGGGGGTTCGGCCTTCGACCAGGGCGTGAGTCTCCAGGGCGACCCGTTCCGCGTGGCGACCGGTTACCACCGCATCGCCATCGACGTGATGAGTGGCCTGACCGGTGCGAAGCCGGCGCGCATCGTGGTGAATACGCGCAACCGCGGTGCGATGCCGGACCTTCCCGACGACGACATCGTCGAGATCGCCTCGGATATCTCGCTGGATTCCATCGTGCCGCGTCCCATCGCACCGTTGCCTGATGCCGTGAACGGCCTCGTGCGCGCGGTCAAGGCGTACGAGCGTGCGGCGATCGCGTCGGTGTTGAACGACCGTCGTCTCGAGGCGCGCAAGGCCATGCTGATCCATCCGGCGATCGGGCAGTGGACGCCTTCAGGCGATCTGCTCGATGCGCTTCTGGGTCACGCCAATGAAGATGGCGAGTGCTTGTGTCAGGGGCCGGTTCACCGGCACGGATGAGGCACTCGCTAAGCAGGTATCGCCACAGGACATAGTGCGGATTCGCCCGGCCGCAGGGTCAACACCTGCACGCCGGTGCGCGTCACGGCTGCCGTGTGCTCGAACTGGGCGGAAAGCTTGCCATCGCGGGTGTACACCGGCTCTCGTAACTCGCTGGCCACGATGTATATTATGATCAAACAGCCGTTCTGCCGGACTTCGGTTAGGTTCCGCGCTCTGTTGCCGGTCCGTTTAACGTCCGTGCCTACTTCTGCGAGCCGTACTTCGCAAACATCACGGCGAAAAGAAGGATGGTGAGGACAATGCCAAATCCAGCGAGCGCGCCAGGCGTTGGATGGGCCAGACGGCGAAACAACAGCATCGCCAGGCAATAAACGATAACGCAGACCCAGCCTTCCCACGTCTTGGGACTGATACCGATGCCGAATCGTTTCGGACCGAACCAATACTTATTCCGCTGGAGCATCGCGCATGTCCTCAGAGGTATGCCGCGAAAGATACTCCAAAAAAAATCCCGCCTACGGGCGGGATTCGCGATTACGGACAGCAAGATTTTCCGATTATGCTTCGGGGCCCGCGGTCGAAAGGAGGGTGCAGAATCCCTTTTTCACGGCTTCCTCCGGCGAGCTGGTGCCACCGCTCAGCTGGAAGACGAAGGACACCTTACTACCGCTGCCGGCACTTTCGACCATGGCGTTGAGCGGCGCGGTTTTTCCGTTTCCGTATGACACGGTCTGGGTCGCCGTAATGCTTCCGAGTTCCTTATCAGCCTGGGATATGGTCCAGCCTTCCTTGACAACCTGCTGATAGACGGCCTTGAACACATCGTTGGGTGCGCCCTTCAGGGTCGCCGTTGTCTTGAATGTGTGGCCCTTGAAAAAGCTGCCTTCGTTCGTGAAGTTGGCGTCGCATTGTGCAGCGAGCGACTGCTGGGCAAACGCGGCGCCTGCAACCAGGACGGTCGCCAGGATCATCTTATGCATCATGCATTCCTTGATGAGAAAAACGAGCGGCTATCTAACCAGAATGTCTGGGTGGAGCGCAATCAGAAGTTGTGTTTTCGCGGACATGCGCAAGGGATAGTCTGCCCAGAGTCGCAAGACGGGGCGGATCGTTATCATGCTGACTGACGGGGAGAATGGAGCGCAGGGCCGACGCGCGTGTATTCCTGCTGGGCGCTGCCATAAGCCTTTTGCTTACCGGTAGCATCCGGATAGTGGCGCTATCGCGTTCAATTGCCCGGAGCGCGACGCCATCGGCATGTACGTGCACGACGAGGATCGTTCGGCAACCTTAGTGCTCAAGGATTCTGATGTATCCGTGGGTGATCATAGCCTGCTGGAGCTGACTGCACGGGGTAAGGGCGGGTAATTGGAGCTGTTCGATGCCACGGGGAAGGCCCACCCCCGATCGTCGCTGACGGAAGGCCGGATTGATGCAAGCCCCTCTGGAGCTACAAAGTGAAAAAAAGCTTCATCTGTTTGGGTTTTTTGTTTGTCTTCGCGGCGCAGGCCGGGGGGAAGACCCAACTACCGGTCGACGATGCCGTCTACCTTCATCCGTCTCGACTTATCGCCGTCGATGGAGGGCGCCGRCTCAATCTGTACTGCACGGGCAGCGGTATGCCGACGGTCGTGCTCGAGGCTGGGCATGGCGATGGACTCACCACCTGGGCGCGAATTCAGCCGGCGATTTCAAGGCGCACGCGTGTATGTTCCTACGACAGGGCCGGCTTCGGTTTCAGTGATCCGCCGCATAAGCCGGGAACCATCCAGCAGGCCGTTGACGACTTACACGCGCTGCTATCCAAAGCACATGCCCGGCCACCCTTTGTCATGGTGGGACATTCCATGGGTGGCATGATCGTTCGACTTTACGCGGCGGAACACCTGGACGACGTCTCAGGCCTGGTGCTGGTGGACCCCACGAACGAGCACCAGGCCGAGGGTTACAACAGAGTCGATGGGCGGACCTATGCGGACTGGGACCGTGCGAATCGACGGAGCTTTCGGGATGCCGAACGGTGTGTGGCCGCGGCTGAGGCTGGAGCGCTAGTCGCGGGTCGTCCGCTCTATGCGTCGTGTGCCGCCGACTATGATCCTGAATTCAGTCCTCGCATTAACGCGCAGCTCATAAGCCAGTCGCTGAGTTACGGTGCGCAGCGCGCCATGGTCTGGGAGCAGGAAAACACGTTCTACTTGAGCTCTGCGCAGTTGGCCGCAACGCCGGGGGCGTACGGGGACAAACCTGTTCGTGTCTTGTACCGCGGTCCGGATTCCAAGAGGGAGGGGCAGCCGCAAGCACAAGCGGATGCGGAGTACACGATGCTGGTTGGGCTCCATGCGGGCGAAGCAGCGCGCTCCAGCCAAGGATCCGCTCAGGCAGTCCCGGGCACCGGTCACTATATTCAGATGGATGCTCCCGATGTCGTGGTGTAGGCGATTGAAGACACGGTCGATGCGTCACCCTGATCCTTTTCGGGCCGGCAACGGTCTTTAAGGAAAAAGCTTGCATGTTTGCCTTATCGGCAATAGGCCCTCACCAGCTAAGCGGATACTCAGCCCGCTGATAGCCGGGGTATATCAAATTGACCTCCCCAAGTCTAAAATGACCGTTCGCGGGCGAAGGATTCGCAGGCCGCATTAGTGCTGGAGCGTTTTCGACGCTTGTACTGGATCAGGGCCGGTATTGACCCCATGTGGTCAGCCGCACTGTTATCGCTACGGCAACGATTCGTATCGCCCGGCGCGGACATTATTTTCGCCTGATCACGGGAAGTCCCATTTTGAGCACTTCGGATTCGCTGCGTATCGTCCCTCTTGATGTCAAGACGGACCTGGATCGCTTCATCAAGCTGCCCGGGTCCATCCTGGGCTCCGATCCTGCGTGGATCCCGCCGCTGAACCTCGAGCGGCGCCTGCACCTTGGTGCCAAGACCAATCCCTGGTTCGAGCACGCCCGCTGGAAGGGTTGGATCGCGTACCGTGGCGACAAGCCGGTGGGCCGGATCAGCGCCCAGATCGATTCCCTGCACCTGGAGATCCATGCGGACGACGCAGGATTTTTTGGCATGCTGGATGCCGAAGACAACCAGGAGACGTTCGACGCCCTGATCGGCGCGGCGGAAGCCTGGCTGCGCAGCGAGGGCATGAAGCGCGTCCGCGGCCCGCTCAGCCTTTCGATCAACGACGAAGTCGGCTTGCTGGTGGACGGCTTCGATACCTCGCCCTATTTCATGATGGGTCACACCAAGCCTTATTACGGTGCACGCATCGAACAGGCCGGCTACCAGAAGGCCAAGGACATGCTGGCCTATGTGGTGGCGCCGGACTTCCCCGAACCGAAGGTGATGAAGCGCCTGCTCGGCAGGTCCAAGCAGAGCATTACCGTGCGTCCGCTGGACAACAAGCGGTTCGATCAAGAGCTCGCCGTGCTGCGCGACATCTTCAATGACGCCTGGTCGGACAACTGGGGTTTCGTGCCCTTCACCGAGGCTGAGTTCAAGGATCTCGGCCACACGCTGAAGGTGCTGATCGCTTCCGAGCTGATCCAGATCGCCGAAGTCGATGGTGTGCCGGCGGCTTTCATCGTTGCGCTGCCCAACGTCAACGAGGTCATCAAGGATTTCGGCGGCTCGCTGCTGCCCTTCAACTGGGCGAAGTTGCTGTGGGGCCTCAAGGTGAAGTTCCCGACATCGTCCCGCGTGCCCCTGATGGGCGTACGTAAGAGCTTCCACAACACCCCACTGGGCCCGGGCCTGGCCTTCCTGGTGATCGACGCAGTGCGTCATCACCTCGTCGCCCGCGGTGTGAAAGAGGTCGAGCTGTCGTGGATCCTCGAGGACAACGACGGCATGCGTAACATCATCGAGGCCATCGGTGGCCGCGACTATAAGCGTTACCGCGTCTACGAGAAGGCACTCTGATGGCCACGCAGTTCTCCCGGTTTGGGCCGATACTCCTCGGCGTCGTCGCGATCGCCGGTGTCGCCTGTTCGAAGAAGGGCGCGTCGGATGCCGACCAGAGCGTGCCGGTGGTGATTGCCACCGCGCGCCAGGGCGGCTTCGTCGTTTACCGCTCGCAGCCGGGTACCGTGACGCCGTCCAACAGCGTCCTGGTGCGTAGCCAGGTGGACGGTGTACTCAAGAGCATCGCCTTCACCGGCGGCCAGATAGTCAAGCAGGGTGACCTGCTGGCCGAGATCGACCCGCGTGCAGCCCAGGCGCAGCTTCAGCTCGCCAACGGCGATCTCGCGGGTAGCCAGGCCAAACTGGCCAACGCGCAGGAAACCCTCAAGCACTTCCAGGTGCTGGCAACGCAGGATTCCATTTCCCGCCAGCGTCTCGCCGACCAGCAGTCGCTGGTGGCGCAGTACCAGGCCGAGGTGAGGTCCGAGCAGGGCCGTATCGGCTCCGCCAACCTGCAGGTCGCCAACGCACGGATCACCTCGCCGATCACGGGCATGGTGGGTCTGCGTCGGGTCGATCCGGGCAACCTGGTCGGTCCTTCGGATGCCCGTGGCATCGTGGTGGTGACGCAGTCGCAGCCGAGCAAGGTGATCTTCTCGGTGCCGGTGAACGTGGTGCCGCGTGTGCTGGAACGCCTTAACGGTGGCACCTGCATCCCCGTCGACGCCTATGGCGACAGTCCCGATGACGTGCTTGCCACCGGGCGCCTGCGCGCGGCGAACAACGAGGTGGATCCCGCGACGGGCACCGTGAAGTTCGAGGCCGAGTTCGCCAATACCAACAATGCGCTGTTGCCCAACCAGTTCGTCACGGCGAAGCTACCCGTCCAGGTGTTGCCGCAGGCGATCCTCGTGCCGGCTGCTGCGATCCAGCAGGGCGCGCAGGGCCCGTTCGTCTATGTGATCAACGACGACAAGACCGCTGCCGTGGTGCCGGTCAAGCTCGGCCCGGGTGACACGACCACGGCCGTCATCGCCTCGGGTATCGCGCCGGGTGCGAAGGTCGTCGTCGAGGGAGCGGACAGGCTCCGTTCCGGCACGTCGGTCACCGCCACGGCGAGTGCCACGCCCGCACCGGCGTCCGTTGCGAGTGCTCCGGAATGCCATAACCCGTGAACCCGTCCCGCCTGTTCATCCTGAGGCCGGTTGCGACCTCGCTCCTGGCCATCGCGATTCTGCTGGTCGGCCTC
>NZ_JBFUJE010000122.1:0-9785 GCF_056401535.1 Luteibacter sp. P4_E6
GCGGTCGATGAGTCGGTGCTTGAGTGCCGCACCGATGTGACCGACGACAAGGATACACAGGACCCACACGAGGCACACATGAAGGGTATCGGTGAGCAGACGCAGGGGCTCGTCCTTGCCGACCAGCACGGGCAGGAAGCCTATCCCGAAGAAACTGACCGGGTGCCCTCCCGCCATGCGATGCAGGTAGCCGGTAAGCGGAACGGCGAGCATCAACGAATACAGCACCCAATGCAGGGTATGCGCGACCGTTTGCTGCCACGAGGGAAGATGGGCTGGCAGCGCCGGCGGCTTGTGCGTGGCTCGCCAGAACAGACGAAACACGGCAAGCATGAAGATCAGGCTGCCGACCGAGGCATGGTAGAACAACACGGCGTCGTGCCCTGGCGCGCTCTTCGGAAAGGTTTCCATGAAGAAGCCAAGGCYGACATTGAGGAAGATCAGGAGCGCGATAAGCCAATGCATGGTGACGGCCACTTTCGTGTAAGTCATCGGCGGCAAGGTCGATACGGCGTATGAGGCGTTTACGGGCACGGACATGACGAATACCTCTGGGTGACGGCACGGGAGGCGTGCCCACGACAGGTAAGATCGTCCTGGGCCTGAGTTTATTCCCTGCTGTGACCGAAGCTGCTGGATTTCGCCCCGCCATGAGGGCAAGCTCCTGTCGGTAGCCGCGCCTGCGGCTCAGTGGACTCGAGGCATCCGTGTGACGACATCGAATCTGGCGCCTGGCCGCCTGGCGCGCCCGCTGCGCCTGGTGCTCCTGGATGACGACGACTTGCTGCGCGACCGCGTCCTTGCGCCCAAGCTGAGGCAGTTCGGTTTCGAGGTCACCGCGACCGGCAGCGCGGCCGAGCTGCGCGAGGTGGTCAGGATCGGGCCGCCGGACATCTTTCTACTCGATCTGGGCCTACCCGATGGCGATGGCTTCGAGGTGGCGAGATCGCTCCGCGCCGCCGTGCCTCGGGCCGGCATCATCATCCTCACGGGCCGCAGCGACAACGTCGACCGTGTGCGGGGCTTGTTCGAGGGTGCCGATGCCTACCTGACCAAGCCGGTGGAGATCGATGTGCTCGTGGCGACGCTCTATAGCGTGGCGCGGCGACTGGAGCCAGCGATGGCGCCGGCGGGGCATTGGACGCTCAGCCCGGACGAATGGTTCCTGCTGTCCCCCTCCGGCGGGCGGGTGATGCTGAGCAAGAGCGAGCGCCTCCTGCTCGAAGCGATGATCCAGCACGCTAACCAGGTCGTCTCGCGCGAGGCCCTGATCGCCGTGCTCACCGACGACGTCGACGCCTTCGATCCGCACCGCCTGGATTCCATGGTGCATCGCCTCCGCCGCAAGGTCCTGGCCGCCCTCGGCGAGCCCCTGCCCCTAAACGCCGCCCACGGCACGGGCTATGTTTTGGAAACCTGACGTGTCGGCCACCCGCCCGATCAGCGGCAGCAGCAGTCGAATCGTCGTCCCCTGCCCCAGCACGCTCTCCACGATCGTCTGGCCGCCGGCCTGCACCACGAGGTCGTGGACGACACTCAGGCCCAGGCCGGTGCCACGATCGGCGGCCTTCGTAGTGAAGAAAGGCTCGAACATCTGCGCGCGGGTCGATTCAGTCATGCCGATGCCCGTGTCCTGTACCGATAGCGCGACATAACCGTCGCTGTCTTCCAGGGTGATCGTGCAGCTGCCGCCACCCGGCATGGCATCGCGCGCGTTAGTCACCAGGTTGATGACGGCCATTTCAAACTGGCTGCGGTCGAAACGGATAAACCGCGGATCCGGCGGCGCATCGATACACAACTGGCAGTGTGAGGGCAAGGACTGCCGGGCAAGGGGACGCAACTCCCGCAACGCCGCCACCGCATCGAATTCCTCGGTAACCGTGACATCGTTCCGGCTGAAATTGAGCAGCTTGCGGCACACCGCCGTACCCCGGCGAGCGGCCAGCTCGATACCTTCCAGCGCGTCGGCCACAGCCCGTGTATTGCCGTCCATCGGCTCGTCTTCCGCAGGCAGGCGATCGCGCTCGGTGGAAAAGCCAAGGATGATGTCGAAAACGTTATTGACGTCGTGGGCGACACCGCTCGCCAGCTTGCCGACCGCGTCCATCTTCTGCGAGTGAAGCAGTCGCTCCTGCGTTCGCTCGCGTTCGGCAATCTCCCACGCCAGTTGCTGGCGGCGCCGATCCGACTCGAGCAGGCTCTCGCGCAACGCATAGATGCTGCGGTCGACGATCAGGGCAATGAGCAGGTAGCTGGTCAGCGCCCGCATCGGCAAGAGGTTGTAGATGGCCAGCAGAAGTCCGGGTGCGTTACCGCTTCCGGAAGCCTTCAGAGGATCCACGCTCATCACCAGGATCGCGACCTCCGCTGCGTAAGTCATCCACAACGCCTTGCGCCCGAGCATCAGGCCGCTCAGCGCGAGAATCATCATCAACGTGAGATTACCGTCGGTCGCGTGGTAGCCGAACGCCGCATAGGCCACCGCACCGCACGCGAGCATGGTGGCGACGAATTGCGAGACGGCGGGCGGGAATCGCCCACGACGAATCAGGTAGAAGCCCAACCATGCCGACAGGGTCATCGCCAGATCGGTGCCGATGTCGATGGCCATCGCCGCCGAAGCGCCGATACGCGCCTTGCCGTAAAAATGTTCCTGCAGATACGAGCCGTAAAGGCCGAACAAGTAGAGCTTGGTCGCAGGAATGCGCAAGCCCTCGAAGACGAGAAGCAACTGCATGAAACTCGCGTTGCGCCGGTCGACCGGATCGTCGATCGGCGTGTTGGCAAGCCAATGGCGAATGCGGGACAACATCCTGCGTTTCCCCTCGATGTCCGGCGGTGAGAACTCGGTGAGAAGCCGGCCAGTCGAGCGTGTGTGACTTTGCGACGGATGTAAAGCTATCGTCGAGCGTCCGCATGAACATGCGTCATGCGGACGTGTGCCGAAGGGGCAGCCTTTTACGGGTTGGGCACAAGAACTTACGAGGTAAACGGCTCTTTTCCTTCGGGGGTACTATGTCAGACATCATGTTCAGGCCTTGGCTTGTGGGCAGCGCGCTGCTCGTTGCCGCGGGCGCCGCATGCGATGCGCACGCCGCTGCCGCTACCGCTGCGGTAGGCAGCACCACCACTACACCGTTGATCACCAGGTCAGTCGATAAAAGCCAGATGACGACGCTGCCAGGCAGCGTGCCTGCCAGGGTCCGCAGTAGCGCCGATGCCGGCCCCATGGGAACCACCGAGGTGATTCCCTCGATGACCCTGGTGCTCAAGCGCAGCGACGACCAGCAGAAACGTTTCGATACCTACCTCGCCTCGCTGGACAATCCTTCCTCGCCCAATTTCCACAAGTGGCTGACCGCCAGCCAGGTGGGTGCGCAGTTCGGTCCGAACCAGAAAGACATCGCCGCCGTGAAGGCATGGCTCGCTAGCCAGGGCCTCGGCGTGAAGAACGTCTCCGCCGACGGCATGCTCATCCGCTTCACCGGCTCCGTGGGCGCCGTGCAACAGGCCTTCGGCACCTCGCTGCACCACTTCACCGACGCCAACGGCAAGCGCCACTTCGCCAATAGCGCCGAACAGAAGTTGCCCACTGCCCTCGTACCCGTCGTCCGTGGCGTCGCCTCGCTGACCGACTTCTTCCCGAAGCCCCAGAAGAAGGATGCCCAGCCGGTCAAACGCAACAAGAAGGGTGAATGGGTCACCGCCGGTGCGCCCTCGTCCGACTTCAACTTCGTCTACCAGGGCGACGTTCAGTACGACGTGGTGCCAGCCGACTTCGGCACCATCTACAACGTCAATCCCTTGTGGAGCCAGACGAACCCGGTGCGCGGCGCAGGCCAGACCGTGGCCGTGCTCGAGCGCACCAACGTGCTCGATGCCGATGTCGCCACCTTCCGGCATACCTTCCTGCCTGCCGATGCCAAGGGTGTCTTCACCCAGTTGCACCCGGCGGGATTCGCCGGCGATACCAGCTGCGGCGACCCGGGTACGAACGCCGATGAAGGCGAGGCCGCGCTCGACGCCGAGTGGGCCGGTGCCGCGGCGCCCGACGCCAACGTGACCCTGGCTTCATGCGCGGACAGCGGTGCGGATTTCGGCGCCTTCCTGGCCGCCCAGAACCTGCTGGAGCAGGACGCACCGCCACCCATCATGAGCCTGAGCTACGGCGAATGTGAATCCGTCAGCGCCGCCGTCGGCGACCTCGACGAAGCTGCGGCACTATGGTCCACCGCTGCCGCCGAAGGCGTGACCGTCTTCGTCTCCACCGGGGATGCTGGCTCGGCCGGCTGCGACCAGAACCAGGTCGCCTCCAGCTTCGGCATCGCGGTGAATGGCCTGGGCAGCACGCCCTACAACATTGCCGTCGGCGGTACCGACTTCGACGACTTCAAGAAAACGCAGAAGTACTGGCTGGCTGGTAACGGTGAGCTCGGTGCCAGTGCGATCAGCTACATCCCCGAGCAGACCTGGAACGATTCCTGCGCCAGCGCCCAGCTCGACAAGGTCCTGGGCATCGCCAATCCGAACAATGCCTGCAATTCGGCGGCCGGCGAAAACTTCCTCAACACTGCCGGTGGTAGCGGCGGCCCGAGCTACGTCTGGTCGCAGCCAACCTGGCAGCAGGGTATCGCTGGCATGGACCAGAACGTCACACGGGCGTTGCCGGACGTGTCGCTGTTCGCCGCGAACGGTCTCTACGGTCACGCGCTGATCTTCTGCATGTCCGATGCGGACCAGGGTGGCGTACCGTGTAACTACCTTGACCCGACCGACTCGCTGTTCAACAGCGCCGGTGGCACCTCGTTCGCTGCACCGGCCATGGCAGGCGTGCAGGCTCTCGTCGACCAGGCAAGCGCCAACCGCCTGGGCAATGTCGGCCCGACGCTCTACGGCCTGGCTCGCGCGCAGTACGGCACGGTCGCCACACCGGCAGCGGGCTGCAAAGCCAACGACACCACGTGCGTGTTCCACGATGTCACAGTGGGTGATATCGACGTTCCCTGCTTTGCAGGTACGGGCGATTGCTTCGTCAAGAAAGGCCAGCAATACGGCGTGGTCAGCGACGGCGGCCGTGCTTCGCTCGTCACCGCGTGGAAGACCGGCAAGGGCTACGACTACGCCACCGGCCTGGGCTCGGTCAACGTGACCAACCTGACCAACGCCATCGCCGCCAGGCAGACCCGCGGGCAGATCATTCCCCGCACCTGGGATCTGGCCGGCGCCAACGACAGCGCCAACCCCGGCGTAGGCCTGAACTCCGTGCTGGACGGTAAGAGCACGCTACTGCTGGTGGGTCCGAAGACCGGTAACGCCACCCTCGTGCGCATGAACGGAAGCACCGTGCTCTCCAGCGATACGTGGACCCCGGCGACCCAGGACAATGGCAATGTGGTCGACGGCTTTCAGCCGGGCGATCAGGTCAAGGCCATCCCGTTCGATATCTTCGGCGGCCAGCTGACCAACCAGACCGTGATGGAAAGCGACAACCCGACCACCAACACGCTGAACCTCGCGGTTTACAGCTACGGCTGGAACAACTTCCGCTTCCCATACCCGGCCGGCTGGAGCCTGGTCGGCGCCGGACTGATCGACGCGTCGGCCAAGTCCAAGGAAGTCTGGTTTAACGCCGGCACCGGCAAGGTGTCCTTCTGGACCTTCGATTGCAACGGCACCCTCAAGTTCGGCCGCTTCGACACCATGGACTGCGAACAGGGCGCATCCACGACGCTCGCCGCACCAGCGGGCTTCATGCCTAGCCTGGCCGATCTCAATGGCGACGGTATCCTCGACATCGTCTGGACCGGACCGAAGAACGCGGTGAAGTACTGGATCAACAACGGCCAGGGCGGCTTCACCAAGAGCGATGGCAGTAATGCCCCCGCGGGCTTCGCGCTTGTCGGCGTCGGCGAAGTCGCCGGCAGTGGCAAGACGGACCTGATCTGGTTCAACGCCAGCACCGGCAAACTGCGCTGGTGGGAGATGGACGGCACGACGGTCGCCAGCCAGGGAACCATGGCGGCTCCGGACGGCTATACCGTTGCGACGATCGAAGACTTCGACGGCGACGGCCTGGCCGACCTGGTCTGGACCAATGCCAAGGGCAAGGCCATCCTGTGGCAGGGCATCGGCGATGGCTTCGTCTCGCAGCAGGTGGCCGATGGCGAAGGCACGGCGTATGTCGTGCCCGCTGGCTACAAGGTGCAGATGAATCGCGTCCAGGGTGTCGTGAATGCTGCCGCTTCGTCGAGCGCCGCCGCGCAGGTGGCAGTGGCTGGTACGCACTGACCAGGACGACGTACTAACGAAAAGGGCGGACGGGAAACCGTTCGCCCTTCTCTTTGCCTGATATCAACCGGCGCCGTTGATACTCCGCGCCACCGCTTCCGCCACGCGAATGCCATCGACCGCAGCGGAGAGGATGCCACCGGCGTAACCGGCACCTTCGCCGGCGGGAAACAAGCCGCGCGTGTTGAGGCTCTGGTAGGCGTCGTCGCGACGGATGCGCACCGGCGACGAGGTGCGCGTTTCCACGCCGGTGAGCAGCGCGTCGTGCATGGCATAGCCCTTGATCTGGCGATCGAACGCTGGAAGCGCTTCGCGAATGGCCTCGATGGCGTACTCAGGAAGGGCCGGCGCGAGATCGGTCAGACGCACGCCAGGCTTGTAAGAGGGCTGTAYGCTGCCGAACCCTTCGGACGGCTTGCCCTTGATGAAATCGCCGACCAACTGCGCGGGCGCGCTGTAATCCCGGCCACCGAGCTCGTACGCACGCGATTCGAGTGCGCGCTGCAAGGCGATGCCGGCCAGCGGGCTACCGCTGTCGTCGAACGCGGCGAAGTCCTTCGGCTCGATACCCACCACGATCGCCGCATTCGCGTTACGTTCGTTACGCGAATACTGGCTCATGCCGTTGGTCACCACGCGCTCCGGCTCGGATGTCGCAGCGACCACGGTGCCGCCCGGACACATGCAGAAACTGTAGACCGAACGACCATTCTTGCAGTGGTGCACCAGCTTGTAGTCGGCCGCGCCGAGAAGCGCATGACCCGCCTGCGGCCCGAAGCGTGCCTGGTCGATGATCGACTGCGGATGCTCCACGCGAAAGCCGATGGAGAACGGCTTAGCCTCCATGTACACACCGCGGTCGTGCAGCATGAAGAAGGTGTCGCGCGCACTGTGCCCCACGGCGAGCACGACATGATCGCTCAGCAACTGTTCGCCACTGGCCAGCACGACGCCACGCAGTTGGCGTGACCCGTCGCTAGCGGTGTCGACCAGCACGTCATCGACGCGTTGCGTGAAGCGAATCTCGCCGCCCAGCGATTCGATGGTTTCACGCATGGTCTCCGCCATCGTGACCAATCGAAAGGTGCCGATGTGCGGCTTGCTCACATAGAGAATTTCTTCGGGCGCGCCCGCCTTCACGAACTCGCTGAGCACCTTGCGACCGTGGTGGAGCGGATCGGAAATCTGGCTATAAAGCTTGCCGTCGGAGAACGTGCCTGCGCCACCTTCACCGAATTGCGCGTTCGACTCCGGATCCAGCTTGCCCTTGCGCCACAGGTCCCAGGTGTCGACCGTGCGGTCGCGCACCGCCTTGCCGCGGTCGAGGATGATCGGCCTGTAGCCCATCTGCGCGAGCAGCAGGCCCGCGAACAAACCGCACGGCCCAAGGCCGATCACGATGGGGCGCTGCTTCAGATCGGCCGGCGCGTGCCCCACGAACTTATAACTGGTGTCCGGCGACGGCTGCACGTGCTTGTCGTCGGCATGCCGCGCGAGCAGGCCAGCCTCGTCCGTCACGTCCACGTCCAGCGTATAGATCAACTGGATGTTGCCGCGCTTGCGAGCGTCATGACCGCGGCGGAACACCGTGAAGCCCATCATGCCGCCCTTCCCCAGCCCCAGCTTGGCGCGAATGGCCGCCTCGATGGCGCCTTCGGCGTGATCGAGAGGAAGCTTGATGTCGGTGAGTCGGATCATGCGTGCAGGTGTCAGGCGGTTTGGCCGGGTATTTTCGCATGTCTGGGGCGTCGAGGGCTGGCGAGGCTTAACCTTGTGCCGCCGGAACGGCGGTCGTGCTGACAAGCCGACGCAAGCCCCCTCGGGCCACGTCGGCAAACTTGGAGGGATCGCCGAAAGCACGAGCGGTGAGCATGGCGCCGTAGATAAGTGAGATGAATGCCTCGGCTTCGGTACTTGCCGCGCCCTGGAGACGGAATACGCCCTGCTGCGCGCCCTTGGTGAGAATGGTCTCGAGCCAACGCGACAAGTCGCGGAAATGCGCGCGGACGCATTCCGCCAGCTCGGGCGGCAACGAGGGCAGTTCTGCCGCCAGCATGCCGGCGACGCAGAACGGAGCCGACGCGTCAGCGATGCACTGCTCCCAGTAGCCGGTGTAGAACCCCAGCTTCTTCACGGGATCGAAGTCGTCGCCATCGAGCAACGCGATCTGCTCGACGATGCCAGCCCGCGATTCTTCAACGACCGCCCGCGCCAGATCCGCCTTGGCCGGAAAATGGTGATGGATGCTCGCCTTCCGGACCTGGACCTGCTCGGCGACGTCGGCGTAGCTGAAGCCGTTATAGCCACGGGTCTGGATCAGATACCGCGCTGAATCGATGAGTTTCTGCTGGGTGGTCATAGGCATAGCCTACCATTCAGTAGGTTAACTATTCAACAGGAACAGAGTCCGATCCCAAAACAATAAGAATGTTGACTCCTTTGACTACCTACTAGTAGGGTTACTCTCCCACTTGAGGATGTACCAATGAACACACTACGAAGCTTTTACTTTCTCCGCTCAGGCGTTGCCTTCGCCTGGGTCGCCCTGGTGGTACTGCTATCGAACCTTGGCGTGCCACCCCTCGTCTCCGGTGCCCTCCTGGTCCTCTATCCCGCCTGGGATGCCCTCGCGAACATGCTTGATGCACGCCGATCTGGCGGCCTGCGCACCAACCCAGGCCAGCGACTCAACGTGGTGGTCAGCATCGCCACGGCGGCTGTCCTCGTCGTTGCGCTGACTGTCCGCGGGAACGCCGGCGGGTTGTTCGTCTTTGGCATCTGGGCCCTGTTGTCGGGACTGCTGCAGCTTTTCGTCGGCATTCGCCGCAGGAAGCTGGGCGGCCAGGTCTTCATGATGATCAGCGGCGTGCAGTCGGCACTGGCCGGCGTCTTCATGACCGTCCAGGCGTTCGGAGAGGCCCCCACGATCGCCAAGCTTGCCCCGTACGCGGCCTTCGGCGGGCTGTACTTCCTCCTGTCCGCGTTGCGGCTGACCTTCAAGCGCCCGACCTACGATGCCTATCAGCGTGAATCCACCTGATCCGGCCCGCGTGCCCCGGCAGACGACCAGATGAATCGGGTACTTTGGCGGCGACGGAACGGATTGTCCGGACCGGGATGCAGCGTTGAGGCGTTCTATGGTCAAACGGATCCTGTTGGCGGCGTTCATCGGCGTGGCCGTGACGCTTCTGCTCATCGCGCTTTCGTTCACGGCCGACGACGCAGGCCACGAGGCCTTATCGAACGCATTGTTCTGGCAAAACTCCCTTCTGCAGTCCCTGGTGCCCGCGCCCCATGGCGAGGCGGTAGGGAATCCGTTCGCCAACGGACTGCCCTTGCCGTTTGTCGTGTGGTTCGCGAGCGTTCCGCTTGGATTCGCTTTTTACGGGGTGGTGGCATTTGCCATCATCGGGAAGCTCAAAAAAAGGTTCTTCGCGGATTCTCGGGGGCCGGCCGCTTAACTTTGGGGCCGGGCTTTCTTTGGCACCTCGCAC
>NZ_JBFUJE010000123.1:0-9778 GCF_056401535.1 Luteibacter sp. P4_E6
CCGCAACGCGGATCGTGTTCGGACTGCCGCCCGACGCTCGCGCCGTGATCCGGTACAGATAGAACTTGGCCGTTCCCGAACCGCTCGAGCCGGCTTCGGTCGCGGCGCTCGTGCCGCTTCCCGGCGGCAGGTCCTGACCGAGGAACTCGACGATGTACCACGGGTTGTGTGCCATGACGGCAGTAGACAGCGCTGCGTCCGCGGAAGCGGTGGTGTAGTCGATGGCGACGCCGGAGCCCTTGTATTCGGTGGCGCCATCGGTGAGCCACACCGACGACCGGCGGAACGCGGTGACCTTGGCACTGATCGTGGACGGGTTACTCGAGTTGTAACAGCCGATACCGGCGTTTCCGCTGAAAAGATTCCACTCCACGCCACGCAGGGCGTTCTCCGCCGACCACTCCGCCTGCTGCGCGTTGCGCATCGCTCCCGCCATGCGTTCCTGCAGGAGTGACCGTCCCGAGGTACTGATGGCGAGAATCGTCAACAGCAGAAGGAAGACCATCGCCAGGACCAGGACAACGCCGCGTTGCGCGTTCATGGGTTGTAGTTCCGGATGGAGACCACCGCCGTGAACTCGCGACGGAGCATGTGATTGTCGAAGCCTTGCTGGCTCGGCATCACGGCACGGCTGGTGTTGTCAGGCGCGGACAGGCCGACGACGCCGGTGTCCGGGTAGTACTGATATTGAAGTTCGGGTGCCCGCAGCGCGAAGAGGGGTACCTGGCCATCCATGAGTATGTGCACCTCAATGCTCTTTACCGAACGCCACAGGCAACCTGGGTCGGTGCCGGTGACGGCGACCGTGGACGAGGGGCACACCGTGGCGCTGTCGATGTCCGCGGCGGTGCGATAGCTGGTGTTGCCCGCCGCGTCCATGACGCCGTAGAGAAAGTCGAGCCGCTCGATGCCCCGCACCACCTCGCCACTGACGCCGTTGACCCGGCGAATCAGCGCACCGGTCTTGTGACCGTTGTTGTCGTCGACCACCTGCAGGTAATACGACACCGTCTGGAAGTCGCGAGTGAAGTCGAAGAGCTTGGGGGTCACCCCTGAGGGCCTGGCGACAGCGCTGTAGTTGGACCCGGGCGTAAACGTCTTACCCGATGCCGTCGCTGAGAACACCTGCGCCGAGTTGCAGTCCGCGAGCATCATCAGGTCGCCCTTGGTGACGTTCGTCAGCGGTGGCTCCCCGGGCTGCGGGACGACCGTGAGACTGGCGACCGTGGTGCCACTGAGTGCGATGGTGCTGTTGATGCCATCCAGCACCCAGCCACGTGCGCCATCCAGGTAGCGCAGGGTGAGCACGCTGCTGCCTGGCACGCGGTTACCCAGGGTGGTTCCTTGTTGGGGGATTCCCACGCCCTTGGGGTCGGCGGGATCCACGGGAGTGCATGCCGACACGGTGCAGTCGTATCCGCGCAGCGACACGAAGGAAGGCATGGTGAAGGCCGCCAGGGGTGACGCCGGATAGGTGTTCCCCCCACTCGTCGCGCCCCACGCGGTCGTGTTGTCGTTGAGTGCCGCCTGGAAGACGGCGCCGGAGACCAGCACCTTGGGTGCGCGCAGGTAGCGGTCCAGTGACACGACCCCGTTGGAGAGGGTGGACGACTGGCCACCCATGTTCGAGCAGTACTGGGCGTTGGTCATGCGCAGATCGGTCGTCAATGCCGTCATGGCGAAGCGGCCTTCTTCCTGCAGCTTCGCCAGTTGCGTCTGGACCAGGCTGCTGGTCGATGTCGCAAGAAAAGCGCTGACGATGCCGCCGGCGACGATCACGCCCAGGGCCATGGCGACCATCAGTTCGACGAGCGTGAAGCCACGGACGGCGCGGGTGTCGGCGACGGTCATGGCTGGAAGTTCCATACGTAGGATCGTGTGGCGACCGCCTGATGCGTGCTGTCGCCGGCGGCTCGCTCGGTCCAGTTGATCTGCATGACGCAGTTGCCGGCATAAGGCGGCCGGACGAGCAGTTGGGTGGCGTCGGGCGTGGCGCCATTAGTGCAGGCAATGGAAGCGGTCGCGTTAGGCAGGAAAGCCGTGAGCTGGCTACTCCATAGGTACTGGTCGCGCAGTGCGAGCTTCGCCGGGGTGCAGGCACTCGCTTTCGTGCACGCCTGGGTGCCGGTAAGCGGATATTTCGTGGAGTTGTAACCGCCCGCCCAGACGCCAAGCGGGTTCGCACGCATACGATCGGCCATGCCCATGGCGATGAACTCGGCCTGGGTCCGTTGATAACCGACCTGATTCGAGCGCAGCGAGGTGATCAGCAGCCCAGCGAGGCCAATGAGACCGACACTGAACACCAGTACCGCCATCATGACCTCGATCAAAGACACGCCTCTGACATGTCTCGCCGAAGCCATAAGAATCCTCAATGCATAAACGCCACTCAGGTATAGGCCGCAGCGCGCCGCCCCTATACGTCGTTTCGGTAGGGTATATGTATTACCGGCAAAAAGTTCCGTAATAACCTGATTTTTATCATTTTCTTTATGCGTTTTTGCATGAAATCTCACGAGTGTGCACGGCACGCGAAAGTAATCACGAACAGGGCGATTCCGGGCAAGCCAGCCAAACCCGACAGGTGCTGAAATTGGATAGCACGATATTTCACCGTGCACGACTGAAATGAAACGTCGGCTCGCCCGGTTTACTGGGCACTACCAACGCACAAGGAGCTCCACATGTTCCGTTCCCTGATCCGCACGGCCCTGTTCGCGGCCATCGCCATCAGCCCGGCTGCCTTCGCTGCCGACAAGCCGACSATCGTSCTGGTSCACGGCGCRTTCGCYGAKTCGTCSAGCTGGAACGGCGTGATCGGCCAGCTGCACAAGGACGGCTACACCGTCGTCGCCGCACCCAACGAACTGCGCAGCGTGAAGACGGACGCCGCCGAGGTGGCCACCCTCGTCGCCAGCATCAAGACACCTGTCGTCCTCGTGGGTCACTCCTACGGTGGCTCGGTGATCAGCGAAGCCGCGGAAGGCCATGACAACGTCAAGGCGCTGGTCTATGTCTCGGCGTTCTCGCCGGAAGCCGGCGAAACCGCCGCAGGCCTCTCGGGCAAGTTCCCCGGTAGCACGCTTGGCCCGACCCTCGCGCCGCCGGTGCCGCTGTCGACGGGTGGCAACGACCTATACATCCAGCAGGACAAGTTCCCGTCGCAGTTCGCCGCCGACGTACCGGCGAAGGACGCCGCGCTCATGGCCGCCGGTCAGCGTCCGATCACCGACGCCGCGTTGAACGAAGCGGAGACCACGCCCGCCTGGACGCACGTACCGTCGTGGCACATCTACGGCGACGCGGACAAGAACATTCCGCCGAAGGTGTTGGCATGGATGGCCGATCGCGCGAAGTCGAAGAAGACCGTCGTGATCAAGGGCGCCTCGCACGTCGTGATGGTGTCGCACCCGACGGACGTCGTGAAGCTGATCGAAGCGGCCGCCAAGGGCGACTAATTCGCGAGATCAGCTACGGCGCGCCTTATCATCGGGCGCGTCGTAGCTGTGCGCCGGCTTATTTGCGGTTGTCCCGGGGGATGAAGCCGGGGAGGCCGGTGTGGACGACGTCGTTGAGGCGGATGTTGGTGGTGGTGATGCCGTCGCGGATTTCCTGAAGTGCTTCGGGGGGCAAAGGGGATATCTCGAAGTTCTCGCGGATGTGTGCGGGATTGGTCGATGTGGTGAGGAAGGCGGTGCCGCGTTGCAGTGCCCAGGCGAGAGCGACGTGCGCAGGCGTTTCGCCAATGCGCTTGCCAATCGCCTTCAGCACGGGGTCGTTGTGAATGCTCGGCTCCATGCCGTGACCGAGCGGTGCGAACGCAAGCAGCACGATGCCGTTCGCTTTGCAGAATTCGAGCAGCTCCCACTCGGGAAGATACGGATGCGACTCGACCTGCACGATCGCGGGTTTGATGCGCGCGTTGGCGACGATCTCCTTTACCGCGTCCAGCTTGACGTCGGAGAGGCCAATGGCCCGCGTCAGGCCTTCATCGACGAGGTTCTCCATCGCCCGCCAGGTATCCAGCAGGGTGATGCCCTTGTCGTACAGCGGGCCGCCATCGGCATCTTTCGGGTACTGGTCGTCGCCGGGGGCGAACGCGAACGGCGTGTGGATCAGATAGGCATCGGCGTAGTCGACCCGCAAGCGCCGCAGGCTCGCCTCGAGCGCGGGCTTGACGCGCTCCGGTCGATGATTGTTGTTCCACAGCTTCGTCGTCACGAAGAGGTCTTCGCGTCGAACAACGCCGTTGTCGATCGCTTCCTTGATCACATCGCCGACGATGTCTTCATTGCGATACGCCTCGGCGGCGTCGAGATGGAGGAACCCCACCTCGAGCGCGGTCTTGATGGCGGCACGTCCCTTTTCGCGGTCGGGAATCAGTGTACCGAAACCGACGGCCGGGATGGCCCCCGTGCCGTGAGCGAGGGGAATGCGGGTATGACGAAAGGTATCAAGGGCACTCATGGTTTTCCTCCGTTAGTGGGTTCACCCGCCATCGCTTGCTCGTCACGGTACGCCGCCCTGCGCTGGAATGCTTCGTCGGAATTGCCGCCAAGTGCGATGGATAGCTGTACGTTGTCCTGGTACTGCACGGTCTTCGCCTGGATCTGCCCGATCAGGGCGCGCTGATAGGAGCGCTCGGCGTCGATGACCTGCAGCACACCTGTCTCGCCGGCCTTGTAGCCCTCGCGATTCAACCGCAGGCTGAGTTCGGCAGACGCGAGCGCACGATCCTGCGCCGCATATTCCTCGCTGTCGTGATTGACGGCCTGTAGTACGTCGGCCACCTGCCCCAACGACGTCACTACGGTCTGCTGATACGTCGCGAGCGCTGCCTTGTACCCATCGACCGCACCACGCTGGTTTGCCTTCAGCGTTCCGCCATTGAAGATCGGTGCCGTCAGGCCGGCAGCGAGACCCCACAGCGTGCCAATGCCGGGCGCAGGGCCCACGCGAGTGAGTGATCCGGAGAGATTCAGATGCGGATACATGTCGGCGGTCGCTACGCCAATGGCGGCGCTGGCGGCATGCAACTGCGACTCGGCCTCGAGAATGTCCGGGCGATCATGCGCGAGATCCGAAGGCAACGTCACAGGCAATTGGGCGGGAAGCGCGAAGTCAGTGAGATCGAAGTCCGGCGGCGTCCAGTCTGCCGGGCCCTTGCCGGCAAGGACGGAGAGCGCGTGTGCCGCCGTGTCGCGTTGTTGCGCAAGCGGGGGGAGCAGTGTTTCGTCCTGTGCGAGTTGCGTCGTCGCCGTCGCGACGTCGACCTGCGTGGCACTGCCGTAGCGATGGGCTGTCTGCACGAGCTCGAGATTTTTGCGGTCGTTGGCGAGGAGGCTCTCCACGGCAGCGATCTGCGCGCGTGCCGAGGCCAGCGAAAGGGCTTGGGTCGCGACGTCCCCGGTGACGGTCAGGTAGGCCGCGTCGAAGCGATGCCTCTGCGATTCTGCGAGCGCAGCCTGTTCTTCGACGCGGCGCTTCGTACCACCGAACAGATCGAGGTCGAAACTCACGCGCGGTCCCACCGCGTAGAAATTCGACGTACCGAAGCCACTGGCACCGGCCGCGCGCTCGCGTCCAACCTGCGCACCGAAATCGACCTGCGGGCTCAACGCACCGCGGACGGAAGTCACGGCCTCGTTAGCCTGCGCGATGGTGGCATCCGCCGCTTCCAGGCCCAGATTGCCGTCGATCGCCTTGTGCATCACCAGGTCGAGCTTCGATGAACCGAGCGACGACCACCAGTCACCGTCGATCTTCCTGTCGAAGTCGATGTGCTGCGCGCCCGTGCCGGCAAGCGCGTGCTCCGCCTGGATGTCGTAGTGCTTCGACGCGGGTGCCGCGGGCTTTTCGAAATCCGGCCCGACCATGCAGCCGGCGAGCAGCGCGAACGTAGAGGCGGCGAGTACCGTTTTGACGAGTTTCATGGGCGACTCCGAGAGTCAGTTGACCAGGCGCGGTTTGCGAAGGAAGAGAACGAGGGGACTTACGACGAGCATGGCGATCATCAGGAGCTTGAACTGGCCGATCATGGCGACCATCGCTGCCTGGCCGGTCACCAACTCGTTGATCTGCGCAAGATGGGAACCCGACAACGCGCCGGTCGCGTCAGCGACGGGGCCATAAGGCCGCAGGTGCTTCGCAAGCGAAAGATGCACGGCTTGCGTATTGTTGTAGAAGTAGGTCTGCACGATCGAGATACCGATGGTGCTTCCGTAGAGGCGCGCCAGATTGAAGAAGGCGGTGCCCTGCGAGCRCAACGTCGGGCTGAGGGTACTGAAGGCCGTGCGGGTGAGTGCGGGCATGAGCACGCCGAGGCCCGCGCCTTGCAACATGCCGGCGATCACCACGGGCCAGCGATCCATCAGCGGCGAGTAGCCGAGCATCCGCCAGTTGCCGTAGACGACAAGAGCCATGCCGGCGACGATGAACAGGCGGTTGTCGAGACGCTTCGGTACGCGCCAGGTGAGCAGCAACGCGCCGATCAGAGCCGCGCCGCGCGGGATTGCGAGAAAGCCCGCCGTATCAGCTGGGTAGCCGAGCAACTCTTCGAGCATCGGCGAGGTGAGCGCCAGCGTCGGCAACAGGACGAAGCCGAACACGAAGTACAACGCGGCCGACACCGTGAAGTTACGATCCTTGAACATGGCCCGGTTGAGGAAGTGCTCTTCCTGGGTCATCACGTGCACGATGTACAGATAGAAGCCCAGCACGGCGACGATCGCCTCGATCCAGATTTCCGGCGAGCAGAACCATTCGAGCCGCTCGCCGCGATCGAGGAACATCTGTAGGCCGGCGATACCGGACGAGAACGTCACGAAGCCGAAAAAGTCGAAGCGCGCGCTGCTCGCGGCTTTCTTCTCACGAAGGAACAGGCCCATCGCCGCAAGGATCAGCACAGCGACCGGCAAGCTCACATAGAAAATGCTGTGCCATCCGTAGTACTCGCTCAGGTACCCGCCGATGGCCGGGCCACTCAGAATGCCGAGCAGCGCGGCCACCGCCCAGACGATGCCGATATGGCCGTGACGTAGCGGCGGCAGCTCGTCCAGCAGGATCGCCATGGACAGTGGCGCAAGCGTGGCGCTGGCCGCACCTTGAAGGACGCGGGCCGCGACGAACTGCAGGGGCGTGGTGGCCATCGTGTCCAGCAGCAGGGCGACCGTGAAGAGCGCCATCGACACTTGGAAGATCGTCTTTCGGCCGAACCGTCCCGCCAGCCAATGCGTCATCGGCATGACGATCGCGCTGGCCGCGATGTACGACGAGAAGATCCAGCCGACCTCGTCGTCGGTCATGGAAAGGCCGCCCTGGATGTGCAGTAGGGCCGCGTTCGGCATCGAGATGTTGACCGCCGACATGAACGTGGCGATGAGGCCCGCCACAATGAGCATGCGGTGCGCGCCCGGCGTGCTGTGCGGAGCGACGAGGGTGTTCATGGGGCTTTCGAGGCGCTGCGCGTGTCCACCTTCGCGGTGACACTGATGCCGGAGTACAGCGGCCACTTTGGATCGATGGCGTCGAGTTCGAGCCGCACCGGCAGACGTTGCACCACCTTGACCCAGTTGCCCGTGGCGTTCTCGGGGGGCAACACAGCGAACTCGGAACCCGTGCCCGGGCTCATGCTGACGATGTGCGCCTTGAAGGGATGCCCTGGATACGCGTCGACCTCCACGGTGGCTCGCTGGCCGGTACGCATGTCGGTGAGCCCTGTTTCGCGGAAGTTCGCTTCGATCCAGACATCACGCGTCGACATCATCGAGAACACGGTCGTGCCGCCGTTGACGAAGTCGCCCACCTGGAGGTCGTCGACGCGCGTCACGATGCCGTCGTCGGGCGCGACGACATCGGCGTAGGAGAGGTCCAGCCTTGCGCGGTCCAGCTGCGCCCTGGCTTCGAGCACCGTCGGGTGCTTGTTGACGTCGATGTCCGGATCGCCGTTCAGGCCGGCGATCGTATTGGACACCGCCTGCTGGGCCGAGGCGATGTGCTGCCGCGCCACTCTCACGTCCGTGTCCGCCCGCTCGAAGGACGCGCGCGAGGCGAAATCGGAGGCGAGCAATGCCTTCTTGCGCTCGTATTCCTTCCCGTCGAAATCGGCGGAGTCCCTGGCCGATTGCACCTCCGCCAACTGCTGGCGGTATGTGGCCTTGAGCGCCTCGATCTGGAGGCGCGCACTGCCAAGGCGAGCTTCGGCCTGCTCGACGGCAATCCGGTAAGGCTCCGGGTCGACGCGGAACAGTAGCTGGCCCTTGTGGACACGCTGGTTGTCGTGAACGGCGATATCGACCACCTGGCCCGAAACGCGGGCGTTGATCGAATCCCTGGCCGAACGAACGAAGGCGTCGTCAGTCTCGACGTCGCCCTGTCCGCCGAGGAACCGGGCGCCGCCCACCCCGATCATCAGGAGGGGGAGAGCGGCCATGAGGGACCAGCGCAGCTTGCTGTTCATACGATGCGACTACCGGTGAGGTCAGGGGAATTGAATTTTGTACCGGTTCGTATAATATGTTTGGGCAAGCCCGACTTCAAGGGTTTTTATGCACGGTGGTACAAAAATGGAAAAGACCGAGAAACGTCCGCGCGGGCGCCCCCGCGCCTACGAGCCGGACGTGGCCCTGCGCCGCGCCGCCGACGCCTTCTGGAAAACCGGCTATGCCGGCACCTCGCTGGACGACCTTTCGGCCGCGACCGGCATGAACCGGCCGAGCCTTCGCGCCGCCTTCGGCGACAAGCACACGATTTACCTGCGCGCCCTGGCCGATTACTGGGGCATCAAGTTCGCCGTCATGGGCGTGGCGCTGGCCGGCCCTGGCACCCTGACCGAGGTCCTCATGCGGGTTTACGACGCCGCGCTGGACATCTATTTCTCCGGTGACGAGCATGTGCGCGGTTGCTTCGTCGTAGGCACGGCCATTACCGAGGCGCTGGGCGATCCGGAAATCCAGGACGTGGTCACGGGCGGCTTTCGCAAGCTCGATGCCGACTTCGAGACGCGGCTGCGCGAGGCCCGCGACGCTGGCGAGCTGAAGAAGGACGCCGATCTCGAGGCACTCGCCATGCTTGTCTCCGCGACGATGCATACCATCGCGATTCGCGCCCGCGCAGGCAGCTCCCGTGCGGAGCTGCGAAAGCTCGCGCAAAAGGCGGTCGGCGTGATCGCCGGATGAGTAGCGGCTTGCCCGACATCATCGCCGGGCAGCTCTCGGTGCTGTTCTGCGGCATCAACCCCGGCTTGGCGGCCGCGGCGTCCGGTCATCACTTCGAAGGGCGTGCGAACCGGTTCTGGCGCGTGATGCACCTTGCCGGCTTCACGCCTGAAGAACTGCGGCCCGAAGAGGATCGCCGCATCCTCGTCTACGGATACGGCCTGACGACCGTGGTCGATCGGCCGACCGCGGCCGCCGACGAGCTTTCGAAGCAGGACTTCGTCGACGCTGCCGCCGGCTTCGACGCAAAGGTCGCGACCTATGCGCCGCGCTTCGTTGCGTTCCTGGGCAAGGCGGCCTACGCCGCGCTCACCGGGACGCGAGAGATTTCGTGGGGACGGCAGCCGGTCGCGCTGAAGGGCTCCGTCGCCTGGGTGCTGCCCAATCCCAGCGGCAGGAACCTTGCGTTCTCACTGGAGCGGCTCGTCGAGACTTACACCGAGCTGCGCCTCGCGGCTGCGAGACCGCCCCCGTAGGAGCCGATTCATCGGCGATCCCGCGGCAGCGGGCAAGGGTGAGGCGAGCACCCTATCGCCGATGAATCGGCTCCTACCGAGCAG
>NZ_JBFUJE010000124.1:0-9562 GCF_056401535.1 Luteibacter sp. P4_E6
GTGTACCAGCTCGACCCCTGGATGGGTGGCGATGAGGATGTCCGCGCCCGTCTGTACGAAGCGGCGGGCGAGGCAGACCTGATCCTCGTCGAGGGCGTCATGGGGCTGTTCGACGGATCGCCTTCGAGCGCCGATCTGGCGATTGCGTTCGGGCTGCCGGTGATGGCGGTGATCGACGGCAGTGCGATGGCGCAGACGTTCGGCGCCTTGGCGCACGGGCTGGCAACGTATCGTCCGGCGCTTGTCCTTCACGGCGTGCTGGCCAATCGGGTGGGCAGTGCGTACCACGCCGGTTTGCTGCGCGACAGCCTGCCGCCTGGCCTGACCTGGCACGGGGCGCTGCCCCGCGACGCCGCCATGACATTGCCGGAGCGACATCTTGGACTGGTTGCTGCCTCGGAGCTGGCCGATCTCGACTCGCGGCTCGACGCCCTCGCGGATGCATGGAGCAAGCAGGGTGTCACCGAACTGCCACCACCGGTCGCGTTCGAAGCGGGCACCACCATGCCCGCATCGGTGCGGCTGGACGGGGTCCGGATCGCCATCGCACGCGACGCCGCATTCGCTTTTATCTATCCGGCGAACCTCGACGAACTCCGCGCGGCGGGCGCCACCTTGCACTTCTTTTCGCCCGTGGCAGGCGACCCGCTGCCGGCGTGCGATGCGGTGTGGCTGCCTGGCGGCTACCCCGAACTGCACATCGACGCGCTTGCCGCACGTGACGACCTGCGTCGCGAGCTTCGCGCGCATGTGGACAGGGGAGGCCCCTTGCTTGCGGAATGCGGAGGCCTGCTCTACGCGCTGGACCGGCTCACCGATCGCGACGGTCATGCCGGTGCGATGGCGGGCCTGCTCGGGGGCCAGGCGACCATGCAGCGGCGTATGGCCGCATTGGGCATGCAAAGCGTCGAACTGCCCGAAGGTGCCTTGCGTGGGCATTCCTTCCATTACGCCGAAGCGAGCATCGATGCGCTTCCCCTGGCCGGCGCGAGCAACCCGCATGGCGGGCCGACCGCCGAGAAAGTCTATCGCCGCCAGCGCATGACGGCGAGCTTCGTGCACTTCTATTTTCCGTCCAATCCCGATGCGGCGCGACGGCTGTTCCTCGGATGACCGTTGCGCYTTGCATGGTGCTGGCGTTGCTGCTCGACATGATCCTGGGCGAGCCGCGACGGTGGCATCCGCTCGTCGGCTTCGGCGCACTGGCCGTTGCCATCGAACGACATCTCTATGCCGATCGTCGCCTTGCCGGCATGGCCGCATGGGCCCTCGCTGTCGTGCTGCCGGTGGCCTTGCTCGCTTGGTTGCGCGCCGCATCGCCCGCGCCACTGGCGTTGGTGATCGACGTGATCGTCCTGTACTTCGCGCTGGGTCGGCGCAGCCTTGGCGAACACGCACGTCCGGTGGCGCAGGCCTTGCTCGCTGGTGACCTCGTCGCTGCCCGCGTCGCGGTGGGCCGCATGGTGAGCCGCGACACCCTGGCGCTGGACGCGACGCAGGTATCCGCTGCCGCGACAGAGTCGGTGCTCGAAAACGGACACGATGCCGTCTTCGGTGCACTGTTCTGGTTTGTGCTGTTTGGCGGGCCCGGCGTGCTGGGATTCCGCCTTGCCAATACGCTGGATGCGATGTGGGGCTACCGGACCGCCCGATACAACCGTTTCGGACGGATGGCGGCACGTGCCGACGACGTCCTTGGTTTCCTACCTGCGCGACTGACCGCGCTGACGTACGCCGCCATGGGCGACGGCGTGACCGCGTTGCGTTGTTGGCGCGTGCAGGCGCCTGCCTGGGATAGCCCCAATGCAGGTCCGGTCATGGCGGCCGGGGCAGGGGCCTTGCGCGTCCGCCTCGGTGGGCCGGCTCCGTACCACGGTCGCTGGGAGGACCGCCCCGCGCTGGGCGAAGGCTCCCCGCCCGGAACGGACGCGATCCTGCAGGCGCTTCGGCTGGTCGATCGTGGCGTGGTCGTGTGGGTGGCCATCGTCTTGCTGGTGGGAGTCGCGGCGCATGCTTGAACACGGTGGACGACTCGGTCGCGCGGTGCGCGAGTACGGTATCGCACGCGAGCATTGGCTCGACCTGTCGACGGGGGTCAGTCCCTTTGCGTATCCCTTACCCACGGTGCCCTCGACCGTGTGGCAGCGGCTTCCCGAAGACGATGATGAGCTGCTCGACGCGGCGCGCGGCTATTACGGCACCGGCAACTTGCTGCCGGTCGCTGGCTCACAGGCGGCCATCGCCGCGTTACCACGGTTGCGCGGGCGTTCGCGCGTGGCCGTGGTCGAACCCGCCTACGCGGAGCATGCGCACGCGTGGCTAACGGCCGGTCACGACGTGGTGACCCTGCCGTTCCACGCGTTGCTTGCACGGGCTCACGAGTTCGACGTCGTGGTGGTGATCCGCCCGAACAATCCGACTGGCGAACGTGCCGACCGCGAGACTTTGTTGGAATTGCACGACCGCCTGGCCCGTCGCGAAGCGGCGCCCGGGCTTGCGCGGCAAAGGCCCTGGCTCGTCGTCGATGAGGCCTTCATCGACGTAAGCCCGGAAGACAGTCTCTGCGGACATCGGCGCGACGGTCTCATTGTTCTTCGTTCGGTCGGTAAGTTCTTCGGCCTCGCCGGTGCGCGCGCAGGTTTCGTTGCCGCATGGCCCGCGTTGTTGGACGACATGGCTGCATCGCTCGGTCCGTGGACGCTGACCGGACCCACACGCTACGTCGTGGCGCGCGCATTGAAGGACACCGCATGGCAAGCGTCGGCGCGCGAATGGCTGCGCCGTGCCTCCGCGCAACTGGCATCGCTGCTGACTGAGCACGGTCTGCCTCCTTCAGGCGGCTGCGAGTTCTTCCACTATTGCGAACACCCGGATGCCGCCACGCTTCATCGCGCCCTCGCGCAACGCGGCATCCTCGTCCGTCACTTCGACAACCCTCAGGCACTACGCTTCGGCCTCCCGGCCGACGAGGCTTCCTTCGTGGTATTGGGTCAGGCGCTATCCGAGGCCATCGCATGAACGCCCGTGTCCTCATGGTGCAGGGCTGCACCTCCGACGCCGGCAAAAGCACGGTCGTTGCGGCGTTGTGCCGCTGGCTACGCCATCGTGGCGTGGCGGTGGCACCGTTCAAGCCGCAGAACATGGCGCTCAATTCCGCGGTGACGGTGGATGGCGGCGAGATTGGTCGTGCGCAGGCGGTACAGGCCCAGGCAGCCGGGGTGGCGCCGCATACCGACTTCAATCCGGTGCTGTTGAAACCGAACAGTGATACCGGGGCGCAGGTGATCGTGCACGGGCACCCGGTGGGCAACATGGATGCGGTGGGTTACCACGCTTATAAGCGCGTCGCCATGACCGCGGTGCTGGCCTCCCATGGACGGCTCGTGGCGACGTATGACGCCGTGGTGGTCGAGGGTGCCGGCAGTCCGGCCGAGATCAACCTGCGGGACAGTGATATCGCCAATATGGGTTATGCGGAAGCCGTGGACTGCCCGGTCATCCTGGTTGCGGATATCGATCGCGGCGGTGTGTTCGCCCACCTCGTCGGCACCCTGGCCTTACTGTCGGAAAGCGAACGCCACCGGATCGCGGGCTTTGTCATCAATCGGTTCCGGGGCGACATCGCCCTCTTGCAGCCCGGCCTGGACTGGCTCGAGCGCGAGACCGGCAAGCCCGTGCTCGGGGTCCTGCCGTATCTGCACGACCTGGTACTCGAAGCCGAGGATGCGCTTCCGCGCGGACCTGCGATAAAGCCTCACGCGCGCCTGCGTATTGCCGTGCCTGCGCTGCCGCGCATCAGCAACCACACGGACTTCGACGTACTGCGTGCGCATCCCGACGTCGAATGCGTCTTCGTTGGCCCGGGTGAAATCTTCCCTCCGTGCGACCTCGTCGTGCTGCCCGGGTCGAAGTCGACCCGCGCGGATCTCGCCTGGTTGCGCACGCAGGGGTGGGACACGGCCATTCTGCGTCACGTGCGTTATGGCGGCAGAGTCATCGGCATCTGCGGCGGCATGCAGATGCTCGGCAAGGCCGTGCACGATCCCGCCGGCCTCGAAGGTCCTGCCGGTTCCAGCGAGGGGCTGGGTCTGCTCGACCTGGAAACGACGCTGGCGCCGATGAAGCAGCTGCGCAATGTGCATGCTTGGCTGGCCGACGGCGACACCCCCGTGACGGGCTACGAGATTCATTGCGGAGTGAGCGAAGGTGCGGGGATGTCCCGTCCGGCGGTGCGGCTCGACGACGGACGAGGCGACGGCGCGCGGTCGGACGACGGCCGCATCATCGGCACGTATCTGCATGGCGTCTTCGACCATCCTGAGGCATTGGCCGCCTGGCTCGGCAATGCCGGTCTCGCAGCGCCTAAGCAGCTCGACATCCACGCCCTGCGTGAGGCGACATTGGAACGCCTCGCCGCGGTCATCGATGCACACATGGACACCGCCGCTCTGGAACGCTTCTTCGGACTGCCAGCATGCTGACACTGATTCTCGGCGGCGCACGCTCGGGCAAGAGCGCGTTCGCGGAACGCCTCGCCACGGAAAGTGCCTTAGATGTCTTCTACGTGGCGACCGCACAGGCACTGGACGGCGAAATGGCCGACCGGATCGCCCACCATCGGTCGCGCCGCCCGGCCACATGGAAGTCATTCGAAGAACCCGTGGCCCTGGCTGCCGTACTCCGCGAGCACGCCCGCTCCGACCGCTTTCTGCTGGTCGATTGCCTGACSCTSTGGCTATCGAACCTGCTCGGTATCGACGAGGGCGCGCACTTCGAGCACGAGCGCGACGCCTTCCTCGACATCCTGTCCACCTTGCCCGGCAACGTTGCCTTCGTAAGCAATGAGGTCGGTCTCGGCATCACCCCTATGGGCGAGCTCACCCGCCGTTTCGTCGACGAAGCMGGCCGCCTTCACCAGGCCCTGGGGCAACGATGCGACCGCGTGGTCTTCGTCGCTGCCGGGCTGCCCCTGATCCTCAAAGGAACACCTCTATGAACGACTGGCTCGCGGCCCCCACTCGCGTCCCGGATGCGGCCACCGCCCAGCTCGCCCTGGCGCGCCAGGGCACGTTGACCAAGCCTCCCGGCTCGCTGGGCCAGCTCGAGGCCATCGCCGTGCAGCTGGCCAGCCTGCAGGGTCGTGAGCAGCCCCGCGCCGACCGCGTCTGGATTGCCGTCTTCGCGGGCGACCATGGCGTGACGGCGGAAGGCATCTCCGCGTTCCCGCAAGCGGTGACGGGCGAGATGCTGCGTAATTTCGCCCATGGCGGTGCGGCCATTGCCGTGCTCGCCCGCGAACTCAAGGCGACGCTGGAGGTGGTGAATCTCGGCACGGTGAACGATCCGGGCGACATCCCGGGCGTGCGCCGACGCATCATCGCTCCGTCCACCGCCAACTTCTGCACGTCCGCCGCCATGACCGAGGCGCAACTCGATGCGGCGTTCGCCGCGGGCTTCGCGAGCGTCGGCGAAGCCGTCAAGGCCAGCGCGCACATCTACATCGGTGGCGACATGGGTATCGGCAATACGACGGCGGCCAGCGCGCTCGCCTGTGCGCTGCTCGGCGAGGATCCCGCGATCCTCACCGGTGCGGGGACCGGGCTGAGTGCTGAAGGCATCGCACACAAGGTGCAGGTGATCCAACGCGCGTTGCAGCTGCACGTGGACGCTGACACTCCGCGCGAGCGCCTGCGCAGGCTCGGTGGATTTGAGATTGCAGCACTGGCTGGCGCGTTCGTCGCGGCAGCGCAGCGTGGCCTGCCTGTCCTCGTCGACGGCTTCATCACCAGTGTGGCGGCGCTGGCCGCGGTGAGGCTTCACCCGGACGTTCGATCCTGGCTGATCTTCGCGCATCGCTCGCAGGAACGCGGCCATGCACGCGTGCTGGCGGCGCTTGAGGCGGAGCCGTTGCTCGATCTCGGCCTGCGCCTTGGCGAAGCCAGTGGCGCGGCGGTCGCCGTGCCCCTGTTGCGGCTGGCGTGCGCGCTCCACAACTCGATGGCGACCTTCGCCGAAGCCGGTGTATCCGAGGCATGAGTATCGACTTGCTCAGGCACGGTGACACGGGGCAGCGCAGCTATCGCGGACAGCTGGACGATGCCTTGACCGATCTTGGTTGGACACAGCTTCGCGCATCCGTGGAAGGGCACGAGTGGGACCGCGTGGTGTCGTCGTCGATGTCGCGCTGTGCGCGCTTCGCCACGGAACTGGCCGAACGGCGAGGCTTACCGCTACGTCTCGATCCACGTCTGGCCGAATACCACTTCGGAGACTGGCAAGGCGTGCCCATCGAGGACATTGCGGAAAAGGACGGCGACGCKCTCGGTCGATTCTGGGCGGACCCCGTGGCGTATCCGCCGCCGGGTGCGGAGACCTTCGATGCTTTTCAGACACGTCTTACCGAAGCCCTGGCCGATGTGGCCAGGGAGGCCGCCGAGGCACGCGTGCTCGTGGTGACACACGGCGGCGCGATCCGCCTGCTGCGCTGCATCGCCGAAGATCGCAGCTTCGGGGATATGGCGGGCATCGACGTGCCGCACGCGTCCCTGCATCCGATTCTCTGGGGCTGATGATGAAGGGGCTGATCGTGGCCTTGGGATTTCTTACGCGGCTGCCCGTGCCGCGTATCGCCATCGATGCGCAGGCCCAGGCGGCCTCGCTGAAGTGGTATCCGCTGGTCGGACTGATCCTGGGCGCGCTACTGATCGGTGCTTTCGCGTTGTTGCATGTGATGCCCGCGCTGCCTGCGGCAGCGATCGTGCTCGTCGCATGGGTCGCCCTGACCGGTGCGTTGCATCTGGACGGCCTGGCCGACAGCGCCGATGCGTGGATAGGTGGCATGGGTGACCGTGAGCGCACCTTATCGATCATGAAAGATCCACGTAGCGGTCCCGCGGGCGTCGTCGCCCTGGTGCTGGTCCTGTTGCTCAAGATATCGGCGCTGGCGACGCTCAGGCATGCAGAGTGGTTGTTGCTTCCTCCGCTGCTCGGTCGCGCTGCGGTTGTCGCGTGGTTCCTGACCACCGATTACGTGCGCTCGCAAGGCCTTGGTGAGCCGTTACGAGGAGCGTCGGCGAACGGCTGCCGCGTTGCGTTGGCACTGACGGTGGCTTTCTGTGTATGTTTCAGCTGGGCCGGCCTCGTTGCGCTCGTCGCGGCATGCGTCACGGGCTGGGTGTGGAGGAGGGCAGTCATCCAACGCCTTGGCGGCTTCACGGGCGATACGGCGGGTGCGCTCGTTGAGATGGTCGAGGCTGTGGCCCTCGTCGCGTTGGTCGCGGCGCACGCATAACGCCGACCACAAGTTCTTGCGAGGTCTGCGCGTCGCCGCGAAGCAACCTTTGATACCGACCTGAGGAACTAACGCCGTTCCTCCTCTCGCAACCCTCCGCCGTCGCGGCCACGCCGCCGTCGCCCTACCTTGCCGGCCACACGCGCCTTTCAAAGAGGCCATTCTTTTCTACGGCTATCGAAACTTTTCGTTCGCATATTGCGACGCCGCATGACCGCGCTGACGGGGCTTTGCCGAAATTCGCTTGGCGGTTGATCTGGCTGCTGCACGCGCACATAATTCTAATAAAGGTAAGACGTCTTAACGTATTGACAGACGTCTTACGAGTTTCTAGCCTCCGTTTTCGTCGGGGCCAAGCGCGTGGGGGCGCTGGCGATCATGACAATGACGAATGGGGGGTGATTGAGATGAACCGTTTTTCGAAGAAGGCTCGTACGATGGCTTGGAAATGCACGATGGGATCGCTTTTTGCCGGCGCAGGTGCGCTGGGTGCGAGCTCGTCCGTGCATGCCACCGAGGGCGGCAATTCAACTTACGTGATCGGCGCACAGACGTTCCGCCAGGGCACGGTACCCGAGGGATTCGAGGTGCAGTCGTTCTCGGTGTTCTACGACGCCTCCCATTTTCGCGACGCCAAGGGCGGTGACCGCTTCGAGGATTTCTCCACCACGGTCGCCGTGGAAGCGATTCGCCTGTCCTACGGCATCCCGGAGGAATATACCCCGGGGTTCCATATCGGCTTCGCCGTGCTGAAGCCGTTCTTMTACATCGACACGTACCGCAAGCCACCGGGGAACGCACCCGCGACCCACGGCCATGACACGGGCCCGACCGATACCCTTGTCACGCCGTTCATCATCGGAAATGAATTCGACATTCCGGGGCTCGGCCACGTTGAGGAAGCGCTGAAACTCACCGCGAACGTGCCGGACGGCGACTACGACAAGACCCAGCCCATCAATGTCGGCCACCACTACTGGGCTTACCTGCCGAGCTACGGCGTCGAGGCTCATCCCGACGAGAAGACCTCGCTGGGGGTCAACATCACCTGGATGATCAACGAGACCAACAAGGCAACAAACTATCGCAGTGGCCAGGAAACGGTTACCGAGTTCGCTGCTATGCGCAAGGTGACCGACCACCTGTCACTCGGGCTGAATGGCTACTATTACCGACAGATCACCGCTGACAAGGAAGACGGGGAGATCTTCAACGGGGGCTTCTACGGTCGCGCCACCGCGATCGGTCCGCAGTTGCGGTACGCCATGCCGTTCGGTGGCGTCACGATGAAATGGCAGCATGAGTTCGACGTGCGTAACCGTCCCCAAGGCAACCGGTTCTGGTTGCAACTCGCGTTCAAGCTCTGATGCCATGCTGCGCCCGGATAGCCCTGTCTTCTTCCACACCGCGCGCTGGYGTGCGGTTCTTGCGGTACACGGGGTAACAACGTGAAAGAACTTATCGTGGGCATCACCGGAGCATCGGGCGCGATCTATGGCGTGCGTCTGCTCGAGGCCCTGCGCGGTCTCGATGACGTGCGCACCCACCTGATCGTTTCGCCTTCGGGCCTGCGCACACTCGAAGAAGAGACCGGCATGGATGCCGCGTCCCTGCGCGCTCTTGCCGATGTCCATTACAGCTACAAGGACATCGGTGCGGCCGTGTCGAGCGGCTCGTTCCGTACGGCCGGCATGATCGTCGCGCCGTGTTCGGTACGTACCTTGAGCGGCATCGCACACAGCTACGACGCCGACCTGCTCATCCGTGCCGCTGATGTCTGCCTCAAGGAACGACGTCGCGTGGTCTTGCTTCTGCGTGAGACACCGCTGCATGCAGGGCATATCGAGCTCATGGCGAAGGCGACCGCCGCCGGCGTGATCATCATGCCGCCCGTGCCGGCGTTTTATACGCGGCCGGTGACGATCGACGACATCGTCAACCAGACCGTGGCGCGAGCGCTGGATCTTTTCGATATCGACGTTGGCCTGGCCTTGCGCTGGACCGGCAGCCAGGCGCATGAGCGACGCGTCGCGGCATCTTCCAACGGCACCGATACGCCTACCCGGGGACATGCATGACTGCGCCAGGCACCACCGTTGAGCACCTGCTCGCCGACCGCCGGATCGGTGGATACCAGATCATCATCGCCGTCCTTTGCGGGCTCGCCGTTCTGCTCGACGGCATCAGCACCCAGTTGATCGGTTACGCCGCACCGGTGATGGGCAAGGCACTGCACCTGGCCCATGGGCAGCTCGGCAGCGCCTTCGCCGC
>NZ_JBFUJE010000125.1:0-9536 GCF_056401535.1 Luteibacter sp. P4_E6
GCGACGTTGTGCTCCCCACAGAGGAGACCAGCATGACTATCAAAGCCGGAAGCAACACCCAGAACCGCTCGCGAGTTCTCGCACTACTCGTGATGGGCGCGGCGTTCATGGCACCGCTGGCCGCTAACGCCGACGACCATCATCCGCCGGTGCACCATCGTCACCAGGTCTGCCACAACGCGCGCGTGTCCGACCATCACGGTCACTATCACACCACCCGCCAGTGCCATTGGGTGAATCGCTGATCTGCTGAGCGGATGAAAAAAGAGCCGGCATATAGCCGGCTTTTTTTTACGCACTTTCTGTGGGAGCCGATTCATCGGCGAAAGGGTGCTTGCGACAACCTTGCCCGCTGCCGCGCGATCGCCGATGAATCGGCTCCTACACGAGATGAGCTCGGTCAGGAGAGGTTGTAACCACGCTCCTCGTGCAACGCCAGATCCAGTCCGATCTGCTCCTGCTCTTCGTCGACACGCAGGCCCATGGTGACCTTGATGCCCTTGAAGATGGCGTAGCTGAGCACGGCGCTGTAGACGACGGTGAACGACACGCCCTTGAACTGGATCCAAAGCTGCAGGCCGAGATCCGTGACCGTGCCGAAGCCGCCGAGTACGGGTGCAGCCAGCGGACCGGTAAGCAGGGCGCCGATGATGCCGGCGATGGCATGCACGCCGAAGACATCGAGCGAGTCGTCGTAACCGAACTTGCGCTTGAGGCTCGTCGCGCTGAAGAAACAGACGAAGCCTGCGACGAAGCCGAGCACGAGTGCGCCACCGGGTCCGCACGTGCCGGCAGCCGGGGTGATGGCGACGAGGCCAGCCACGGCTCCCGACGCGATGCCGAGCACGCTGGCCCGACGATGAGTGATCCACTCGATCGCGGTCCAGCCGATGGCGGCGGCAGCGGTAGCGATCTGCGTCACCAGCATGGCCATGCCGGCACTGCCGTTCGCGGCCACGGCGGAGCCGGCGTTAAAGCCGAACCAGCCGAGCCAGAGCATGCTTGCGCCGACGAGCGTGTAGCCGAGGTTGTGCGGCGGCATCGCGGTGGTCGGATAACCACGGCGCTTTCCGATGACGAGGCAACCGACCAGACCCGCGATACCGGCATTGATGTGCACCACGGTACCGCCGGCAAAGTCGAGCACGCCGAGGTCGCCGAGGAAGGAGCCGGGACCGCCCCAGACCATGTGCGCGATCGGCAGGTAGACCAGGGTGAACCACAATGCGGTGAAGACGAGCAGCGCCGAGAACTTCATGCGCTCGGCAATCGCGCCGACGATCAGTGCAGGCGTGATGATCGCGAAGGTCATCTGGAACATCACGAACACGGCTTCGGGAACGGTCTGGTAGAGGCTGCCGGGCGTGAGGCCCGCGAGCATGCCGTGGCCGAGGCCGCCGATGAAGGAGTGCAGATTGGTCGTGCCGGCGGTCATGCCGGTGTTGTCGAAGGCCAGGGAGTAGCCGTAGACCACCCAGAGGATGGTGACCAGGGCGGTAATCGCAAAACACTGCATGAGAACCGAGAGCAGGTTCTTCGCGCGGACCATGCCGCCGTAGAACAGGGCCAGTCCCGGGATGGTCATCAGCAGGACGAGCATCGTCGCGGTGAGCATCCAGGCGGTATCGCCGGAATCGAGCTTTGCTGGCGTGGCTGCCTGGGCGAAGGCGCTGCAGGGAATCAGTGCGGCGGCAGATGCTGTGGCGAGTGTGCGTACGAGCTTAGAGCGCATCGGCGTCGACCTCCTGCGTGCGGATCCGGATCGCTTGCTCCAGGTCGATGACGAAGATCTTGCCATCGCCGATCTKGCCGGTCTTCGCCGCGTTCATGATCGCCTCGACCGCCCGTTCGAGTTGCTCGTCGGTGACGGCGATCTCGATCTTGAGCTTGGGCAGGAAGTCGACGACGTACTCGGCGCCACGATAAAGCTCGGTATGCCCGTGCTGGCGGCCGAAGCCTTTGACCTCGGTCACGGTCATGCCCTGTACCCCCGCCTCGGCGAGGGCCTCCCGAACGTCGTCCAGCGTGAACGGCTTGATGATCGCGTTGATCCACTTCACTACCGTTGCTCCCCATGGTTGGACTGAGGTAGAGGGAGCAGGATGCGTGCCAGTGCCCTGTGAGACTCCGCAGGCCTTGTGCGGTGCGGCATGGCGCAGCCATCCCCGGAAACTGCGGCCATGGTTTGCACCATAAAAGGGATGACGAACTCCCGACAAAGGTGCGACGGCACGCTCGGTAGGAGCCGATTCATCGGCGATCCCGCGGCAGCGGGCGGGTTTGAAGGCGCGGCGCCTTGCGGGGAAGCTCCGAAAACAGTACCATTTTGGTCCGGTATTGACTGTGCCCCTTCCCCGATGCTCCGTGTCAGCCGATTGACCGATTACGCGACCGTGGTGATGACCTGCATCGCCGCGCACCCTGCCGACGTTCTGAGCACTGCCCAGATCGCCGACGAGGCGCGCCTGGAGCTTCCGACGGTGTCGAAGCTGCTCAAGCTGCTCGGCCATGCGGGGTTGGTGGAATCGTTTCGTGGGGTCAACGGCGGCTACCGCCTCGCGCGTCCGGCCGAGGCGATCAGCCTCGCCGACATCGTCGAGGCGATGGAAGGACCCATCGGAATGACGGAATGCAGCGTGGCCCAGGGCCAATGCGATCGTCAGTCCCAATGTGGCGTCAGCGACAGCTGGCGCTCGGTTTCCGGGGCTATCGGCGGCGTGCTGCGCGCCATGACCCTGGCCCAGATGCTGGCCGGGCGCCCCACGGCGCCGGCGAAGGACGCGACCCAGGTCGCGCAGGCGAACGCATGAACGAGAGTGAAAACATGACACGCGACGTGGCAGCCCCTGTGCGCGACAACGCCGAAGTCGTAGAGGCGCTCAACCGCCGCTACGAGGCCGGTTTCGTCACCGATATCGAATCCGACAGCCTTCCGCCCGGCCTGAGCGAGGACATCGTCCGCCAGCTCTCCGCGATCAAGGGTGAGCCGGAGTGGATGCTCGAATGGCGCCTGGCTGCTTACCGGCACTGGCTGACCATGCCGGAACCGGATTGGGCCAAGCTGGATATCGCGCCGATCGACTACCAGTCCGTCAGCTATTACTCGGCGCCGAAGGCCGGTCCCAAGTCGCTGGCTGAGGTCGACCCGAAGCTGCTCGAAACCTACGAAAAGCTCGGCGTGCCGCTGCACGAGCGTGCGCGGCTGGCCGGCGTGGCCGTCGATGCGGTATTCGATTCCGTCTCGGTCGGCACCACGTTCCGGAAGGAACTCGCCGAAGCCGGCGTGATCTTCTGCTCGATGTCCGAAGCGATCCGCGAACATGGCGATCTCGTGCGCCAGTATCTCGGCAGTGTCGTCCCCACCGGCGACAACTATTTCGCGGCGCTCAACTCGGCGGTGTTCTCCGACGGCAGCTTCGTCTTCATTCCGAAGGGCGTGCGTTGCCCCATGGAATTGTCGACTTACTTCCGCATCAACGCGATCAACACCGGGCAGTTCGAGCGCACGCTGATCGTCGTCGAGGACGACGCCTATGTGTCGTATCTCGAAGGCTGCACGGCGCCCATGCGCGACGAGAACCAGTTGCACGCAGCCGTCGTCGAGCTCATCGCGCTGGAACGCGCGCAAATCAAATACTCAACGGTGCAGAACTGGTACCCGGGCGATGAGAACGGCGTCGGTGGCATCTATAACTTCGTGACCAAGCGCGGCGATTGCCGCGGCGCGGACTCAAAGATCTCGTGGACCCAGGTCGAGACCGGTTCGGCGATCACCTGGAAGTACCCCAGCTGCGTCCTGCGCGGCGATCGTTCGGTGGGTGAGTTCTACTCGGTGGCACTGACGCATCACCGCCAGCAGGCCGACACCGGCACCAAGATGATTCACATCGGCAAAGGCACCAAGTCGAAGATCGTCGCCAAGGGCATCAGCGCCGGTCGCAGCTCGAACAGCTATCGCGGACTGGTGAAAATCGAGAAGGGTGCCGATGGCGCGCGCAACTACACGCAGTGCGACTCCCTGCTTATCGGCAAGAAATGCGGTGCGCACACCTTCCCGTACATGGAAGTGAAGAATCCCAGCGCCATCGTCGAGCACGAGGCCACCACCTCGAAGATCTCCGACGACCAGCTGTTCTACTGCCTCTCGCGCGGTATCGGCGAGGAAGACGCGGTCTCCATGATCGTCGACGGTTTCTGCAAGCAGGTATTCCGCGAGCTGCCGATGGAGTTCGCCGTGGAAGCCAAGAAGCTGCTCGAAGTCTCACTCGAAGGCGCGGTGGGCTGAGCATGGGCATCGCCGGCTCCGCACCGGGCCTGACGGATCTGCGCGCGCTCCTGGCCGCGCTGGACCCCGAACTGGATCCCGTGCCGAAGCGCTTCCTGCATGCCTCCCATGAGAAGGCGCGTGAGCGCGTGGCCGACGCCCTGATGATGTTCCGCGAGGCGGAGGGCACCACGCTCATCGTCGACGTGGATGAAGACAATCTCGGCAACGAGCGCATGCTCTGGGCGCGTATCACCCTGCGTGTGCAGTCGAGTCTCACCGCGGTCGGCATGATGGCCGCCGTATCCGCCGCGCTGGCCAGGCGCGGCATTCCCTGCAATCCCGTATCCGCGTTCCTGCACGATCATCTCTTCGTGCCCTGGGAACGCCGCGATGACGCGCTCGACGCGCTGTCGCACCTCACGCCATGACGGACAGCACCATGCACATGCTTACGATCGACAACCTCCACGCCCGTGTCGAAGGCAAGGAGATCCTCAAAGGCCTCTCGCTCACCGTGAAACCCGGTGAAGTGCACGCGATCATGGGGCCGAACGGCGCGGGTAAATCCACGCTGGCCAATGTCCTTTCCGGGCGCGACGGCTACGAGGTCACCGAAGGTTCGGTGAACTTCGACGGCCGCGACCTGCTGGCACTGGAGCCGGAAGAACGCGCCGCGGTGGGCATGTTCCTCGCCTTCCAGTACCCGGTGGAAATCCCGGGCGTGAACAACACGTACTTCCTGCGTGCCGCGCTCAACGCGCAGCGGAAGTTCCGTGGTGAGGAGGAGCTGGACTCCATGCGGTTCCTCAAGCTGGTTCGCGAGAAGCTCAAGGTGATGCAGATCTCCGACGACCTTCTGCACCGCGCGGTGAACGAAGGTTTCTCCGGTGGTGAGAAGAAGCGCAACGAGATTTTCCAGATGGCCGTCCTCGAGCCGAAGCTGGCGATCCTCGACGAGACCGATTCCGGCCTCGACATCGACGCGTTGAAGCAGGTTGCCGAGGGCGTGAATGCCTTGCGCTCGCCGGACCGTTCCTTCCTCATCGTCACCCATTACCAGCGCCTGCTCGACTACATCGAGCCGGACTTCGTGCACGTGCTTGCCGGCGGTCGTATCGTCGAGAGCGGCGACAAGAGTCTCGCCTTGAAGCTCGAAGAGCAGGGCTACGCGTGGCTGGCGGATACCCATCCGGAACTGCGCAAGGCCGACCTCGCCGGAGCACCGGCATGAGCCAGGCGCCGTCCCCGTTCGTGCGGGCGGCGCTGGATGCCGCCACGGCCGTGCCGCCCAGCGGCATCGCCTGGCTCGATGCCGCGCGTCGCGAAAACCTGGAGTCGCTCGCTGAAACCGGCCTGCCCGAAACCCGTAACGAGTCCTGGAAATACACACCGCTCCGTGCGTTGTCGCAGCGTGCCTTCTCGCTCGCCGACACGGGCGTGCCGAACAGCCTCGCCGTGGATCCCGCGTCGTACGCCTTGCCGGGCGTTGACGGCTCGCGCATCGTCTTCGTCGACGGGGTGTTCCGCGCCGACCTGTCTTCACTCGACGGTGGTGAAGGCGTGTCGCTGGCGCCGCTGGGCGTAGCGCTGGAAGCGCAGCCGGAACCGCTGCGCTTTGCGCTGGCAAACCGTTACCGCCGCGGCGCCGCCGATGCCTTCGCGCACCTGAATGCGGCGTTGGCGACCGACGGTGTGGTGCTGCAGATAGCGAACGGTACCGACGTTGCCAGGCCGGTGAATGTCGTGCACGTGTCGAGTGGCTCGCAGGCCGATACCGCGTGGCACGTTCGCGTGCTGGTCGACTTGGGGCAGGGTTCTCGCGTTGATGTGGTCGAGCACTTCGTCTCGTTGGGTGATGCCATCCAGCTGGGTACCGTCGTCGCCGACATCGTCGTGCGCGAGGGCGCTACGCTCGGGCTGGTCGTCCTGCAGGATGCCTCGGCCTCGACCACCCTGATCCGTCGCAACCATGTGCGGGTCGAGGCGAAGGCTGCCGCGACCGTGCATGCGCTGGAGCTGGGTGGGGCCCTGGTCCGCCACGAACTCACGACCGAACTGGTCGGGGATGGCGCGCGTTTCGATTCGCGTGGCGTCTTCGCGCTGAGCGGCCGCCAGCATGTCGATACACAGCTCGAGGTGCGTCACAACGCTCGCGACACGACATCGGACGCGCTCTGGCGCGGCATCGCCGACGGCCGTTCGCGAGGTGTGTTCCGTGGCGCCATCGTCGTCGCGGAAGGTGCCGACGGTAGCGACGCCTCGCTGAGCAACAAGAACCTGTTGCTGTCAGCCCAGGCCGAGATCGACACCAAGCCGGAACTCGAGATCTACGCCGACGAGGTCAAGGCCGCGCACGGTGCGACCATCGGCCAGCTCGACGAACGTTCGCTGTTCTATCTGCGGTCGCGCGGTATCCCGCTGGCGCAGGCACGCAGCCTGCTCACGCTGGCGTTCTGCCGTGCCGCCCTCGAATCGCTTCCGAACGAGGCCTTGCGCGAGCACCTGGGCGACCTGCTGGTCGCACACCTGCCGACGGGGCCGTCCGACGCGCTCGTTACGTCCGCCCAATAAATCAGACCCGACACCGAACACCGGAGCCAAGCCATGAACGCCAAGCCCGAGCCAGCGGTGTTGCCGCTCGATGTGGAGCGCATCCGCGCCGATTTCCCGTTGCTGTCGCGTACGGTCCACGGCAAGCCGCTGATCTACTTCGACAACGCCAACACCAGTCAGAAGCCCGTGTCGGTGATCGAAGCGGTGGACCGTCACTACCGTCAGCACAACGCCAACGTCGCGCGTGCCGTGCATACGCTGGGCGAAGAAGCGACTGCCTCGTACGAGGGCGCGCGCGATGCGCTGGCGCGTTTCGTCAATGCGTCCTCGCGTGACGAAGTCATCCTGACCTCGGGCACCACGCAGGCGATCAACCTGGTCGCCTACAGTTACGCGCTCCCACGCCTGAAGTCCGGCGACGCGATCCTCACCACGGTGATGGAGCATCACGCGAATATCGTGCCTTGGCAGCTCGTGGCCGAGCGCACCGGCGCAACCGTCAAGGCGGCGCCGATCGATGCGAACGGCGAGCTGATTCTCGAGAAATTCTTCGAGATGCTGACGCCCGAGGTGAAGCTCGCTTGCGTCGGGCACGTGTCCAACGTGCTGGGCACGGTCAATCCTATCCGCGAGATCGCACGAGAGTGCCGCAAGCGCGGCATTCCGCTGCTCGTCGACGGCTCGCAGGCCGCCCCGCATCGTCGCATCGACGTCCAGGCCCTTGGCTGCGATTTCTACGCGATCACCGGGCATAAGATGCTGGCACCTACCGGTACCGGCGCGCTCTGGGCAAAGCGCGAGCACCTGATGTCGATGCCGCCGTTCTTCGGCGGTGGCGAGATGATCCGCGAGGTACGCTTCGAAGGGACGGTGTTTGCCGATCCGCCGCATCGTTTCGAGGCGGGCACGCCGAACATTGCGGGTTTCGCCGGTATGTCGGCTGCTATCGCCTACATCGAGGCTATAGGGTTCGATCGCCTGAATGCGTACGAACAGGAGCTCCTGGCATACGCCACGACGGCCATTGAGAGCCTTCCGGGCGTGCGGATCTTCGGCCGTGCGAAAGAAAAGGAACCGGTCGTCTCGTTCCTGCTGGAGGGTGCCCACGCCAACGACATGGCGACGCTGCTGGACCTGCAGGGTGTGGCCGTGCGCTCGGGCCACCATTGCGCACATCCCTTGATGCATTTCTTCGGGGTGCCCGCCACGCTGCGTGCGTCGCTTGCCTTCTACAACACGAAGGCCGAGGTAGACGGTTTCATCGAGGCGATCGGCAAGGTGCGCAAGCTGTTGCTTTAAGACAACGGCAAGCCCTGTCTGCCGGCATTTTGTAGGAGCCGATTCATCGGCGATTCCTGCGGAGCGGCATTTGCAGCATGATCGCAAGCACCCGTTCGCCGATGAATCGGCTCCTACAGAGATAGCCCCGCCCGCCYATGACCCCGACTCACACCTTCCGTAGCGCCACCCTTGCCGATGCCCCGCTCATCACGGTCCTGGTCGAGTCCGCTTATCGCGGCGACGCCAGCCGGGCCGGGTGGACCACCGAGGCCGATTTCCTCCATGGCCGGCGCACCGATGTCACCGAGATCGAAGAGCTGCTGACCAGCGAGAACGGTCGCTTCGTCCTGTTCGAGCAAGACGGCGCCATTGGTGCATCCTGTTACATCGAGCGGCAGGGCCCGGTCTGCTACTTCGGCATGTTCTCCGTCCATCCGCCGCTGCAGGGCGCGGGGATCGGCCGCCTGGTCATCGAGGAAGTCGAACGTATTGCCCGCAGCGAATGGGGCAGCGAGCGCATCGAGATGACGGTGATCGACATCCGTGAGGAACTGATCGCCTGGTACGAGCGTCGCGGTTATGTCCGCACGGGCCGGACCAAGGCTTTTCCGTACGGCGATGAGCGCTTCGGCCTGCCGCAGCGGGACGACCTTCGCTTCGAATACCTGGTGAAGGACCTGGGCGCATGAGCGGCTGGATTCGTGTGGGAACGCGCGGCGAGCTCCTGCCGGGCGAGTTCAGGGTGGTCTGGGACGGCGACACCGCTATCGCCGTCTACAACATCGACGGCGCGCTTTATGCCATCGAGGACGTCTGCACGCACGACGGTGGCGAGCTGGCCGGTGGCCCGGTCGACGGCTTCGAGGTGGAATGCGTGCGTCATGGCGCGCGCTTCGACCTGCGTACGGGCAAGGTCACCTGTCCGCCCGCCTATGAGCCGGTCACGGTCTTCCCGGTGGAAGAGCGCGAGGGCGCCATCTGGACCCGCGACGACCGCTGAATTGAGCGGCAGATCTCGCCCTCAGGCTATGGCGCGCAACGCGTTCACGCCCTAAGCTTGCCCGCAGCGACACTTGTACCGGGGAATCCATGCTTTCGAACGACCGTCGGCGCGCCGCGCTCGCGTTCGCGCTCCTGTTCGTTCTCTATCAGGCCGCCGAAGGTATCGGTGCTCGCCTGCTCGGTAGCGTGTCCGTCCAGGCCACCTTCCTGCTGCTGATGCTCTTGAGCGCATGGCCGCTCGGTCGCTGGCTCGGTTTCCGCGGCTACGAGGCTTACGCACTCGAGTGGCGGCGCGCCGCGCCGCTCTTGCTGGTGGGCGGACTCGCGCTTGCCTTGCTGATGAAGTACGTCGCCGTCTGTGTGGGCATGGCCTTGAACGTTTATGCAGCGCGGGCGCCCGAGTCGACGCCCGCCGCGGCGGTGTCGTTTCTGT
>NZ_JBFUJE010000126.1:0-9446 GCF_056401535.1 Luteibacter sp. P4_E6
GCCTACGGCCGCTCCACTTGTGCGGAACTCGCCTCGAGGGTGGACACCAAGGTCTCTCACGACGATACGGTCAGCTGGACGAAGAGCTGGTGTGAGCGTGGCCGCCCAAGCGGACCATTACGGCGGTCGTGCTACGAACATTCCGGCTTGGTGAGACCCTTCCTCGCCGCGGCGCCGCTGCGCGCGGACGATCGCGASCGGCGCGACGCGGTTGACCGTTCCGCGATGGSGACGAGCCAGCAGYCGAAGCGGCGTTGCTTCGTCGGCTCGACCCRCACGAACCTCAGGGATGGGGAGAGTCTTCGGTGCCCGCCCTCGAGGCGAGTTCCGCACAAGTGGAGCGGCCGCAGGCCAATAAGAACGTGGTCCGCGCAGCGGACTTTCCGGTACGAAACGCGGAGGACGTGTCTGAGCAGCGAGGGTGGGCACCGAAGGCTCTGCGCCGCCACGCCTGAACACCGAAGGCTCTGCGCCGCCACGTCTACACGCCGAAGGCTCTGCGCCTCACCGTCTTCGGCGTCCCCGGCATTCCGCGAAGAACCTTTCTTTTAGTTCAGGAGCGAATCTTCATACGCGCCTGTCTGGCTCTGGTGAGAGCTCAGAGGCGCCCTGCCCGCTTGATCGCCAGATACCGCTCCACCAGCCTGCCGGACAACTCGCTGGCGAGTACATCGAGCGTGGCAATACCTTCCCGTCGCAAGCGCGCATGTACCGCGTCCCGTTGGTCAAGGTAGCGCAGCGCACCGGCTGTCCGGATGGCCGCTTCCAGGCTGTCTGTATCACCAGTCGCCGCGCGATCCAGTGCCATTTCTCGCAGGCTCACCACCATGACCAGGTGCCGACGCGACATCATCTTCACCGCCGCGCGTAGCTCCTCGTCGTCTTCGTCGCGAACATTGGTCACCAGTACCACCAATGCACGCCTTCGCTGGCGTGTCTGCAGCTCGCTCGCCGCGTGGAGATAGTCGGTGGGCGTGGATTCCGCGCGCAGGTCGTAACCGGCCCCCAACAGCATGTCCATGCCGCCGGCACCCTGTTGCGGCGCCAACCAGCGTGTGTTCTCACCCGCGCAGGCGAGCAACCCTACGCTGTCGCCCTGGCGAAGCGCGATGTAGGCCAGTGCGAGCGATGCGTTGAGTACCTGGTCGAAGTGGCCCACGCCGTCGTCCTCGGCCAGCATGCGGCGACCACAGTCCAGCATCAGCACGACCTGCTGGTGGCTCTCGTCGCGGTACTGGCGCGACATCAGGCGGCCCGCCCGCGCGGTCGCTTTCCAGTCCACCTTGCGCAGGCTGTCGCCCACGCGGTAATCGCGCAGTTCCTGGAATTCCGTACCTTCGCCGCGCCGGCGTTGCAGCCGCGCGCCTACCGAGCGCGACGCCAGCTCCACGCTAAGGCCAGCCATACGCGCGAGCGGCGCGAAATTCGGAAATACGCGCACATCCGCCGCGACATCCAGCGTGCGGCGCTGATGCCACAAGCGCCAGGGCGAGGTCAGTTCCACCTGGCAGCCGGCGAAGGCGAACTTGCCTCGGGAAGCCGGCCATAGCGCATACGAGAAATTCAGTTCGCGCGACGGCGCGAGGTCAACCGTGCGTGGCAGACCCTCGACGCGCCAGCCACCGGGGTGCATGTCGTGGATGCGTACGCGACGCTTGCGTTTGCCCGCGTGGCGCAGGCGTAGCGTCACATCGAGACGCTCACCCAACGGCAGCACGGCATCGAGTTCGCGAGTCAGTTCGGGCGAGGCCTGGCGGCCCAGGCGAAACACGTCGCCTAGCAGCACGATGGCGCACAGCGCGCCAAGCATGCCCCACCACGACAGCGGCAACAGCTCGATCGACACCAGCACGCCCGCGGCGAACCAGACGCCGATCAATGACAGCATGGCGGCAGCGGGACGAATCATCGGCGCGGGGCGGCCACTTTGTGCAGCAGCCCCTTCAGGATGTCTTCGGCATGCTGGCCATCGATCAGCGCCTCGGGGGCCAGCAGGAGACGGTGGCGCAACGCGGGAATCGCCACGCTACGCACGTCGTCCGGCGTGACAAAGTCGCGGCCGTCCACCAGCGCGGCGGCGCGGGCCAGACGCACCAATGCCAGGCCACCGCGTGGACCCGCACCGGCCAGTACGCCCGACCACTCACGCGTGGCGCGTGCGATCCGCACGGCGTAGTCCACCACTTCATGATCCACGCGCAGGGTGGCCACCATCCGCTGGATGGCCATCAGCTCCGCGTCGTTCATCACCGGCGATACGCGCGACACGTCCAGGTCCGCGGCTACCTGCCCGTCCAGCACCTCGGTCACCATGCGTGTTTCGTCAGCCAGCGTCGGGTATTCGATCTGCACCTTCACCAGGAAGCGGTCCAGCTGCGCTTCGGGTAGCGCGTAGGTACCTTCCTGTTCGATCGGATTCTGCGTAGCGACCACCATGAAGGGCTGCGGCAACGGGAAACGCCGACCTTCGATCGTTACCTGGTTTTCCTGCATGGCTTCGAGCAACGCTGCCTGTGTCTTGGCCGGCGCACGATTGATTTCGTCGGCCAGGAGCAGGTTCGCGAACACCGGGCCGCGACGAATCTGGAAGCGCTCGGCCTTCATGTCGTACACGGCGTGGCCGGTGACATCGGCAGGCATCAGGTCGGGGGTGAACTGCACGCGGCCGAAGCTGCACCCGACGGCACCGGCAAGGGCGCGCACCAGCAAGGTCTTGCCCAGGCCAGGCACGCCCTCGATCAGCACGTGACCGGCGGCGAGCAAGGCCAACAGCACCTGTTCGAAGACCGGCTGCTGGCCGATGAACGCACGACCCACCTGGCTGCGCAGCGCGGCGATACGTGCGGCGACCTCCGTCGGTGTGAAGGTGATCGGGAGCGCGGCTTCGCGCGGGGTGTCGACGGACGTGTTCATGGATGTCTCCGCAATCGGGAAAGAATGGCGATGCTGTCGCGAAACGCATTGGCGTCGACGGGAGGCCGGAATGCCCGCGCAACGTCCGCGGGAGCCTCATCGAAGCGCTCGGCCAGGCGAACGTGGAGCGACTCGCCCTCGAGGTCGTCGGCACCGGGATCCAGCCGCCGTGCACGGGAAAGCACACCGGCGCAGACACGCGCATGTAAACCACGGCCGCGGTCACGTCGGTAAAGGAATTCGCCAGCGGCCTGCACGTGCTCCACAAGGGCACGGCGATCCGCACGCGGGGTGTCCAGCAGCGGGCCGAGACGCACGGCGCGCGATACCGCCCACGCAGCCAGCAACAGGGCGAACGCAAGCATGGCTGGCCAGCCGCGAGTGAACAGCAGGCTCCAGATGCGATCGCCGTCCACGCGGTACACCAGGGCGGCGGATTGTTCGTGGTCGTCCAGATGCAGCACGCGTACCAGCAGGCGACGTGCCACGGGGTCTTCGAAGCCACGACCGCTGAAAGGATCCAGCGACGGCACGAGGGTGATCGTGCCGTCGCCGTAACGGAACGTCACCATCAGGTCACCCTTCGCATCGCCGAGTCCATCGACGCGGGCAGCGGCACGTAGCTTCACGCGCATACCGCACCACGCGTAGGACTTCTCACCGGCGAGCCCCTGAACGTCCAGGCAGCCGGTACCTGCCGGCGCGAGGCCGACTGCTTTGCTCAGGCTTTTCCAGAAAAAGGCGCGGGCCATCTCCGCGTCCGACCCCGTGCGCAACACGACCGTTGCCCCGTCATCCGCAAGCGACAGCAGATCTTCGGCGTCGTCGCGATCCAGGTTGGCTGGATTCACCCCCAGCACCACCAGCGAGTCATCGCCGGATGGCACGCCACTGACGGAACGCGCCGGAATACCCATGCCGCGCATCGCGCGCTCCAGGGCGTAAAAGCGATTGGTCGCCGCCTTGCCGGAGGGCGGCACGTCCACGTCGACTTCCTTGTGCTCGAACGTGCTGAGAAACGTTCCGACGCATAGCAAGACGAGCGCCGCGATAGCCAGTGCCCATGCGTTACCCCTGCTCATACGTGCTCCACCGGCCAGCCGCCAAGCAAGACGGCCATTTCCTCATCAGAGGGGTAACGATCCGCGTAGGCCGCGAATTGCCAGGTCCGCACGATACGAATGGCGCGACGGCCCGCGTCGTCGTCATCGAGGCGGCGCGCTCCGGCAATGGCGTCCGCTTCGGTGGCGTCCGGCGACACCGGCTCGTCGAGTCGCGTCGCCACGCGCTCCACGGTACCGCGATAGAGCAGCGCCAGCGCTTCCCGGCGCGAACCCGACCGCCAAAGCAGGTGCACCTGCTCACCGAAGCCCTTCGGCACGGCGACCGCTACCGCCGTTTCCTGCACGGCACTCTGCGCTGGTGCGCGAGCCGTCGCCGGCTCACCCCGGTGCGAGGGCCAGCGTTGCAGGGCGAACCTTCCCAACCATGCGACGGCAGCGACAAGCAACGCGAGGAGAACCCCCTTCAAGGCCACACCGGCCCCGGCGACGTCCCCCGGTACGATGGGTTTCACCGGAACGATTTCCGCAGGCTTAGGGGCAGCCGGATGTTTCGGTACCCAGCGCCAGGCCTGCGTCTTGCCACCAAGCAAGGGATCGGTCAGCACCTTGTCCGACACGGCATTCATCCGCTGGTCGGTGCCCTGCTTCGGCATGGGAAACGCGGACGCCAACGACACGCGGACAGCATCGGGTTTGACGTCGCGCGGCGTGTCGGCGGCATGCGCCGTGGGTGCGACGAAACACGTGGCGATCAGAAGGAGCGCGGTGGTGGCAGTGGCCAGCAGGCGGTTACGCAGCCGCCGGAATGCGAGGTCCAGGTCCCATGCTTCGAGCTCGGTACGGCGGCCGAGATAGAGCGCGAAGCCACCGGTCGTACACAGCGGCTCGGCGACCGACATGCCGAGGTAGTACGCCACGACGAGCGGAAGGGAAAGCCAATGGGGCATCGTTCGCAAAAAACCTGCGTTGAACCAGTACGACTCCCACAACTCGGCGGGCACGAACATCGGCAGGAACAGCAACGGGCTAAGTGCGAGCACCCACTCGAACATCATGCAGGTCAACGCGAGCCCCGTACCGGGACCCTCGACGCCACGGCCGAACACGCGCCAGCGCTCGGTGCGTGCGCGGCGATCCAGGCCTTCGAGGTAGACGATGGGTTGCAAGACGCAGCGGCGTGGATCGAGGCGACGAATCGTCATCCAGGCCAGCAAGCCTTGCAGGCCCCACGTACGCATGCCGCGCAAGGCATCGCGCCAGCCGGGTGCCTCCGCGAACACCGCCCGTGAAACGACGTACAGCGGAATGCGCGCGAACAAGGGCTTCAGCCACCAGAGAAACAGCAATGACACCCACGGCTGTCCCAACCACAGTGCCAGGCCGATGGCTATCGCGAGGAACGGGAGCGACGCGATGAACCATGCCGTGAAGATCGGCTGCGCGTGACGACGGAGCATCGCTGCGCCGAGGTCGGCGGATTCACGGGTACTGCGCGGGCGCAGCACGACGGAGATACGCTCAATCTCCACTGCGCCTCCTGCGGCCACCGAAAGCCAGCCACGCGATGACGAGTAACCAGAGCAGCGCGGCACTGCCAAACTTAACGACGTCCGGGAACGCCGCCACGGACGACCAGAACGCCTCGATGAAGGCGGCGACCACCAGCATGAGGAAGGCACCGAGTACCAGTTGTGCACCCACGCCACCGGCCTCGCGCAACGCATCGCCACGGCGCATGCGACCGGGCGCCAGCAGCGTGTAGCCCAGGCGCAAGCCGGCGCCGCCGGCGATGACGATAGCCGTGAGTTCAAACGACGAATGCGCGGCGACGAAGCGCCAGAACGGACCACCGTAGCCGATCGCATCCAGGTGACCCGCGATGCCTCCGAACATGATCCCGTTGGTCACCAGCACGTAGATCGCGCCGACACCGAAAAACAGACCTGCCGCGAAGGTGCGAAAAGCGATGCCGACGTTGTTGAGCACGTAGAAGCCGAACATCGCCACGTCCGTGCCGCTGGTACGACCCATCCTGTCGCGCGTCGGGTTGTACATCTGCTCGAACCGGTCCAGTGCCTGTCCGCTGAAAATCATGCCGGCCACGTCAGGCCGGAAGTGAATCAACAGCAGGCAGATGAGGGTCGGCAGGTACAGCAGCGCAGCGGCAATGACCATCGCCTTCCACTCGCGACGGACAAGGCGTGGGAATCCCGCGACGATGAACTCGCCGATACGGTGCCAGCGCGGCGCCGGCGGGCGATAGAGCAAACGATGGCCCCGATCCACGATGCGCTGCAAGCGGTCCGTCACGTCGTGGCTGTAGCCACGGGCACGAGCCATGGCCAGGTGCTGGCAGATGCGACGGTACTGGCTCGGGAAATCCAGCCCCTGCTCCGCCAGCGCCGACGACCACGCCTGGCGACCGCTGCCGCGCATCCAACTCTCCACTTCCGACCACCCCGCATCGTGCAGGGCCACGAACCGCTCTTGTTTCATGGGCGCCCCAGCAGCCAGTTGGCGTGCGCCAGCAGCTTGCGCAGCCCCGCATTGCCCATGCGCCCCGTGAGCGGCTCCAGCAGGTCGCCCAGTTCGCGTTGCCGCGCTTCATGCAGGTTACGGCCACGCTCGGCAAAGGCCACGAGGGCTTCCTGTTCTTCCAGGCGCAAGGGCGTCGACGGTGGTTCAGCCGGCTCGTTCGGTATCTGGCCCAGGGCGCCGCGCTGTAACACGTGGATCACCATCGTGCCTGCCACGATGTCTCCAATACGGCGACTGTAGGGATCGACCAGGCAACAGACCAGACCGATGCCATAGATGCCCGGGAGGGCATCGACCGTACGTAGCAGGTTGCGAATGACCGAGGGCAACAGCGTCACGGGCGTGCCGTCCGCATTCACCACACGCAGGTTCATCATGCGCTTGCCCACCGTCTGCCCATCCATCCAGACCTCGCAGGCGACGCCGTAAATCCAGAACGCCGCGAACAGCACCAGCATGCTGAGACCGGCGCCCGCCGAGCCCAACATGCCGAGCACGGCCAGCAGGAGGAATGCGGCGAGCGCACGCAGGGCGAAGTCGATAAGCCACGCATGCGCACGCGCCGTCGCTCCGGCCGCGTGCAACCGGAGCGAGACGCCTTCAGGCGTCTCGATCTGGCGAACCGTGTCGAGCATCAGGCGTCGACGACGATGGTGCCGGCGACGAAGTCGTGGCCGCAGCGGCGCTCGCTGGTGAAGATGGCGCAGGCATCGACCAGCGCGACGACGAGGCCCACCTTGGGAATCAGCGACACGGCCGTCAGCGGTAGCCAACGCAGCAACACGATGCGCCACAGCGGAGCTGGCGAGCCATCGGCCATGACCACCTTGGTGCCCACGATCTTCTTGCCCAGCGTCTGGCCATTCTTGCTCAACAGCGCCAGGTTGATGATGCAGAGCACGATCAGGAGACCGAGGCCGAGCACGGCCGCGCTACGCGTCATGCCTCCGCTCTTCATGGAATAGGTCCATGGGGCGAGGCAGATGGTGCTGAAGATGCCATCCAGGAAGGCACCGCCGAAACGCTGGCCGCGACTGGCCTTGGCGCGTTCGAGACTGGCCGGGGTGGCGGCGCGGGTTTCGAGCTCGGATTGAGGAGCGGCGTACGGATTGCTGTCCATTTGCATGAGTCCTGCCGGGTGAAAAGTCAGAGGTGGACGACGATGGTGTCGGCCAAGTAATCGTGCGCGCAGCGCCGTTCGTTGCCGAAAATCATCAGCTGTCCACGGGATTAAGCATGGGCCGACCACAGGGGCGAAGGCGACTGAGCAGGGCGAGACCGAACACGCCTAAGACGATGATGCCCGGGGACGCTATCGATAAGCGGCGCGGCGTAGAAATTGTCATCCATTCCCTGAAACCCCCTGGGCGCCCCCCGGCGCCGAAGCGAGTATAGGCAGGGTGCGGTCCGGCCGCAAAGAGGGTCCGGAACGCCCATGCTGAAACCGGATAGGTCTTAGCCAAAACCAACGGCTACCGGGCCTGGGAGGCCGGGAGGATAGTCATCCCATCGGAACGGAGCGCCCTTCCAAAGGTGCCTGACCGAAGCGATCTCTCCTCTCCCGCTTCTCTCTTAGGAATACCCGCCATGTCCAAGAAAGTACTGATCACGGGCGCCACCGGTGACACCGGCCGCGCCGCCGTCCGCGAAGCCCTGGCCCTCGGCCTCGATGTCCGCGCCATGGTCCGCCGCCACGATGACCGCTCCGCCGCGCTTGCCGCCCTCGGTGCCGACGTGGTCCTTGGCGACCTGCAGGAGGTGAACACGCTGCGTGACGCCATGCAGGGTATCGAGTCGGCCTACTTCGTCTATCCRGTCGCCCCGGGTTTGCTCGCCGCCACGGTGAACTTCGCCCAGGCCGCCAGGGAAACGGGAGTGAAGACGATCATCAACCTTTCGCAGCGCTCGGCCGACCGTGAGTCCACGAGCAACTCCTGCCGCGATACGTACATTTCAGAGGAAGTCTTCAACTGGTCCGGCGTCCCGGTCGTCCACCTGCGTCCGACCTACTTCCTGGAATGGCTGCTCTACCCCTGGCAGCTGCCGTACCTACAGAAGGGCATCCTGCGCATGCCCGTCGGCAAGGGCCGCCATTCGCCGATCGCCGCCGACGACCAGGGTCGCGCCATTGCCGCCCTGCTGAAGGATGCGGATGGCTACGTCGGCAAGATCGTCCCGCTGTCGGGTCCGGTCGAGATGGACCACGAACAGATGGCTGCGGAGCTCACCGAGGCGCTCGGCCGCAAGATCGTCTTCCAGGACCTTCCCGTTGACGAATACGCCCAGTCCATCACGGCGATGGGCGTTCCCGCCTACATCGTCCAGCACCTCAGTGGCGCGATGGTCGATTACCAGCACGGCCACATGGCCGGTGCCGACAACAACGTCGAGACGATCACCGGTCGCCGCTCGATGACCGTGGGCGAATTCGCCCGCCTGCATGCCGATCAGATCAACGGCAACTGATTCCCTTCATTCATTCGAGGTCGTTATGGACGTCATCACCCAGTTCGTACAACGCAATGCCGAGTTCGCACGGCATGGCTTTCATGAAGAACTCAAGATCATCCCCACGTTGAAAACGCTGATCCTCGGCTGCGTCGACCCGCGCGTCGATCCCATGGATATCCTGAAGCTGGAACCTGGCGAGGCGGCGATCATCCGCAACGTGGGTGGACGCGTGAACCCCTCGCTGTTCGAGACCATGAAGATTCTCAGCACCGTGTCCAAGGCTGGCGGTGTGGAAGTCGGTAAGGACTGGAACCTGGTGGTTCTCCAGCACACCCAGTGCGGCATAAACGGTTGCTACCACAACGCGCCGGAGTTGCTTGCACCGTATATGGGTGTGCCGCTGGAACAGCTCGATTCGCTTGCCATCACGGACCCGTACAAAGCGGTCGCCATCGACGTGGCTGCACTGCGGGCCCACCC
>NZ_JBFUJE010000127.1:0-9412 GCF_056401535.1 Luteibacter sp. P4_E6
AGCAAGGAGAAATCGGGTTCGTCAATTTTCACCAGAATCGGCACGGCGATGGTGACGAACGCACCGGGCAGCAAATTGATGAAAAACAGCCAGTGCCAGGAGAAGTGGTCCGTAATCCAGCCGCCGAGGGTCGGCCCGAGGGTCGGCGCGAGGGAGGCAAGCGCACCAATGGTCGCAGCAGCGACGACGCGCTTTTTGCCTTCAAAGAACACGAACGCCGTCGTGAACACCATCGGGATCATCGAGCCGCCAAGGAAGCCCTGGGCTGCGCGAAAAACAATCATGCTCTGGATGTCCCACGCAATGCCGCACAACAGGCTTGCAATCGTGAACCCCGCAGCCGAAATGGCAAACAGCCACCGTGTGGAAAAAACACGGCTGAGCCAGCCGGACAGCGGAATGACGATGATCTCGGCAATCAGGTAACTAGTCTGGACCCAGGCGGTGTCATCCGCACCGGCCGACAGGCCGCCCCCGATGTCGCGAAGGGACGCCGATACGATCTGGATGTCGAGCAAGGCAATGAACATGCCCAGACACATCGACGCAAAGGCGAAGACCTTCTGGTTGTGAGTGAGGTTTTGCACGGTCGCGTCACTCGGCCTTGGTGTCGATGGTGGCCGTGACCGACAGACCCGGTCGCAATACGYCAAGGTCACCGTCAGCCCCGTYGAGCAAGATGCGCACCGGMACGCGCTGMACGACCTTGGTGAAGTTGCCSGTCGCGTTTTCSGGCGGCAGGATGCTGAACTGGGCACCCGTCGCAGGGGCCAGGCTTGCCACGTGCCCCTTGAACGAGCGACCCGGCAGCACATCGGCGCGGACGTCGACTTCCTGGCCGATCTTCAAGCGTGCGAGCTGGTCTTCCTTAAAGTTGGCGTCGACCCAAAGGCCGTGCGCCGGAACGACCACCAGCATCTGACTGCCAGCGGAGGCAAACGTGCCCACCCTCGCCCGCCGGTTGCCGATGGTGCCGTCGACCGGGGCGCGAAGCTCGGTATAGGAGAGATTGAGCCTTGCTGTGTCTGCTTCGGCCTTCGCCTGGGCCAGCGCTGCCTCGACCTGCTTTTTCTGGGTGTCGATGACATCAAGCTGGCGTTCGGCACCTTCGACGGAGGCCGATGCACGGTCGGTTGCGGCGCGCGCTGTCTTGGCGTCGGCTTGCGCACGCTGCGCGCTTTCGATGGAAACGGCCGAACGGCCTGCGAGGGCCGCGTAGCGCTGGTCGTCGAGCTGGGAGCGGGTTGCCTCAGCCTGCGCTGCGGCTTTTCCGGCGACTGCCTGGGCAATGATGCTCTTCTGCAGGGTCGCCACGGCGTCGAGGTTGCCGAGCGCCGCTTGCTGCGCCTCGACGGCCGCCTCAGCCTTGGCCAGCGCCGCCTTGTAGTCACGGTCGTCAATCTTGACCAGCAGGTCCCCTTTCCTGACCGCCTGGTTGTCGGTCACGTTGATCGTGTCGATGTAGCCGGAGACCTTTGAACCGATGACCGTGACGTCGCCGCCGACGTATGCGTCGTCGGTGTCCTCAATAAAGCGTCCGCACGTCCACCAGTGGACGCCGTAGCCCACGAGGGCGACCGCGCCAATGCCGAGGGCGATGAACTTGAGGGCCTTATTCCGCGAGCGGGGGTCGGCAGCGGTGGACGGGATGACTGAGTCGATGGTGGCGGACACGGGAGTACCTGCTCGGCAGTTGATAGGATTACGGTCATACTTCTATGGGCCAAGTAACCGATATCAAGGGGCACCGCCAAAAAATAATTGAACTTTTTTCCGGCCCCGAAACCAGGACGTACAAGCYCAGCTTTGGACTAGCAGCCTTTAGGTGCTCCCGGATGACGCCCAGCAAGGCCTGCGGCTGCTCGATGCAATCCAGTGCCCGGTCTTGTCGAGCTTAACGACGCTGGTGCTGGGCACGGCGGCCAGGAAGAACATGGCCAAGAAGTCGTGGCCGATGCGACCCGCGCCGAGGACCGGCATGGTTAGGGGCGCATAACTGGGCCACATCGTTGCCACGACCAGCCCAACGTCACTGCCGACGATATAGGCCGCATCCATATCGAGGGCGGTCCTCACTCCAGTAACGTCTTGGCAATTGTTTTTGGGCCGTAACCCTCATCCGGCCGGGACGAGGCGCCGTGCCACGCAGGTCAACGCCGGCAACCCGAAAGCCCCGCAAGGTCCGCAAGACCTTGCGGGTCACCCATCAGATCATGGGCCGGACGGGCATCAGGACCAGTAGTGAACCCGGACCACCCACGACTGTCTGGAGGCGGATGTCGTCCGTGTCGACGACTTGCAGGGAGAAGCCCGAAGAGCGTCGCGACAACGGCTTCGTCGGAAAGGCGGGAAGCAGGCATGCACTGACTCCTGGCCCACGCAGCGGCACGGGACGGGCGGATGCACGTCGAGGCGCGAGTAGCGCTTTGACGCTAAACCGCTGCCTGTCCGTGTCAGACCCAAGACAGCGGCGACAGAGCGTCGCGCTCATCAGGAGGACAAGCGCGTGGGTGCGACCGTGCGCACCGAGCGCGGCAGAAATCCACTTGAGGTGGGTCTTAGCGATCTCTTCCTTGACGCCAATCGCCATGGCGATATGCCGGCTAGGATGGCCGTAGGCCGCGGCTTCGAGCACCTCGGCTCCGCGCTCCTTCCGGATCCCGTCTTCGGAGACAGGGTCAGATTGCCAACCCAACGCCGCCAGGCGCTCCAGTGATGCCGCGCCCAGGTCGAACGGTGCGCATGAGGTCCCGACGTACAGCGCTTTTGGGCAGGTATGCGCTGCCCCGGCACAAAATGCCAGTGCTCTGCATGTCGTCCGGATGGGTCGCGAGTAGGAGCGCGCGGGCATCCGGACACACTGCGCGCTAGGCAAGTGCCGTCTGGATACTGTCGATGCCGGCCGCGCGCACGCCCCTAACAACAGCGTCGGACTTGTGACGGCGGCTGACTTCGATATCCGCCGGCCATCCACCGTACCGGCGATGAGGCTAGTTCGGCGTCGGCCGAGACGATGGCTTCGATGTCCTAGGACACCTTCGGATCATCGTCTGCTGCGAACACACGAATGGGCGTAGCGTTCATGCACTTATAGTTTCAGACAATCTGGCATTGATAACCGTGCCATGACCACCACCAACGCTTGCTCCTGTCACTTGAGACGCCGCGGTACGAGAGTCCGACAGGACGCCGGACAAGGCGGTCTTGCAATGGCAGCGAGAAGAAGCGGCGGTGACACAATTCGCAGGGCCACTTCGAGGGCCAATTCATCGCATCGCCCTGTGACCTCAATGCGGTCTATTTTGCAGCTACGCCATCGAGACTTCCTTCAACGGTCCATTTTTTTCAAGCGAGTGGGCGTTTTCAGGACCTAGAAATTGAAGTTATCATCAGGGGGCGCTATGACACGCGCCTTGAAGAACGAGAGGGGCCGCTCGGATGCAATAAGGGGGTTGCGCCACGCCTTCGGCTCAATCACCCTTGAGTGGCGAGCTAGAAGGGGCACCGGGATGACTCAGCGATTGTGACCAGTCGGTTTGTGCTGGAAACATCCAGGCACCAATGGTCTGGCATGGCAGTCGCGCGTCTTATCAGAGACAGCACTATTCGCATGCATCCACCGAGAACATATCGCCTTACCCAAGGGATCTTGTGTCCCGGTACGAGCGCGGGACACGTAATTGCATCGGTTCTGACTCCCTCGCGCGTGAAAGTGATGCGAGTCAATGCTTCGCCCGGGCAGTGCCTGCACGTCGAGGTCCCAGCGGGAAAAGCGTTTGCCCTGGCCATGACCATGCGGTCCCCGATTACCGATGCGGGCGACGTGCCCTTCGGCGGCACCACGCAAACGTTTTTGTCGAATGAAAGCCAGGGCGGCCGGATCGAGTTTCCCGTGGACCATGACCTCATCGTTGCTCACATGCCGGAAGCTGCCTTTGAGAACGTCCCCGGCCGCTGGCAGCTGGCGGCCGCCCCCTTTGAACCGAGCACACGCGAGGTCACTGACGACCCTGCAGCGCGCTATCTTTGCCTGGCGCTATTGTCCCGCCCAGCCGCCGACGGTCCGCTTGAGTCCATCTTCTCCAACAGTCTTTCTCTTGCGCTGCTGACCCATTTCCTCGCGCGCTACTGTCCGATGCGGAGTTCGCGTGATGACGAGCCCGGAATTCGCCTGGAGCCGTGGCAGCTGCGCATCGCGGAAGAAACCATGCTCGCCCGAATCGAGCAGCGCCTGCCCATCTCCGTAGTCGCGCAACGATGCGGAATATCTGCCGTGCACTTTTCACGCGCTTTCCGCCGCACCACAAGCGAAACGCCGCACCGTTGGTTGATGCGGCGGCGCCTAGAAAAAGCGTGCGCTCTGCTCGTGAGCACGGATGAAACAATTGCCGACATTGCCCTTGCGTGCGGCTTTTCCGATCAAAGTCACCTGACCCGGACCTTTTCGCTTCTCATCGGCACAACTCCGGCGTCCTGGCGTGCGCTCCAGCGGGATGCCGGCGTTCCATCGGCCACTTAGTGACTCCCATGGGCTGGACGTGCCGAACAAAATACCCACGAGGAAGCCATGCTTCCCAGGAAAGCATCGCACCCGCTTCAGCCTGAACGCGGTACCCACAGTGCTGACCCGCCGGCCTGCCCCGGCACCCGCGCCCGTTCCCGTGACCGTGTCCCGCATCTGCAGTTTTGAGAAAGGCCACGGCACCAACCGAAAGGTCCCGGGAGGTCCGGTCGTCGATTTCGGCTCCAACGACCCTCGACGAGATAACCCGGTCGTCGGACTGCGGCCCAGCGGCAGCCTCTCCCTGCCAAAGATGGGAATACTGGACCCGACGCTGCGCTTGCTCGCCCGGGGGATCCAGGCAAGGCTGCACGATCCGCCTGAGGTCGACCAGCTCTATGCCGATCTCACGCAATTAGCACTCCATGCGCATCTGGTCGTCCGTTATGCAGCCCTCAGTCCCGCATTACGTCCGTCGCGCCGACGTTGTCGAACAGCAGCGGTCCGAGCGCTCTGGCGGCACGTTCATTCTCCTCGAACGTGCTGCGCAAGCAGCCTCGCAAACCCCCTGACGATGAGTTCCGCGATCTGTACGCCCGGACACGTCTTAGAATCGACGAAGGCCACATCACCGGACATCATACGAGCCGCATCGACGATTCTGTGGTCAGCTTCGGGCGCGCCGACGAGCGTGCCGCGCAGAAGATCTCGCGCGGGGACGAGAAAGCGCGCCAGGTGTCTATCGTCGGCATTAGCCAACAGCTCAAGCGGCTCGTGCTTGGCAAGCTCTTGGATAAATCCCGGGATTGAGCTCCGGTAAAGTGCCTTCAGACTCGCCGGCTTTTCATCGAATACCCCGCGAAAACGCTCGAGAGTTTCCGGATGGCTACGTGAAGAATAGAGGGCTGCCAAGCGGATCGTCCTCCATGCGAGAATGAGCCGACAGGCGTTTTCGACATAGAGTTGTGGAGACAAAGCGCCCATTTCCGACATGAGCATCTCGATCTCTTTACGCTGCTCGATCGTACTGCCGCCTAGTTCGCCGGCTAGCTTCTGCACTTGCGCCGCTTGCTTGACAGCGGCACCCTCGCTAGCTGCCGAATCGGTTGCGCCCCCTTCCGCCATCCCGCCGACGTCGGCCAACTCGTCCAGAAATTGGAAGGACGACGTCTCTGTCGCAGCCTTTCGCTTCAGCTTTTCGCTGTATCGGGCTCCTGCCCTGCTTTGAATCAACGTAAGACCGCATCCGCCTTCGCGCGTTGCAACTCCGTGAGTTCGTAGCACGCTACGACGCACTAGGACCCCCGGGCCTGCGCGATGGCGGATGATCCCGATTCGTCGCCGTAGATATACACCGCTCGTCGCCTTTGATGATCGCGGACTGACAGATATCCAACTCACCTCGTGGCGAGGTGATCGAAACTCAACAGATGTTTCAACGACCTATTTCGAAGAATCCGTTTGCGACATCATTTAGGAGGTCCCGACATGTGATGTCGCCTTTCTCATAACGACGTCATTTGATCCTTTACGGTCTCGCGACTGGCATTGTTGTCGAGAACCGGTAATTGACCTTTCTGAGTCAGTCAGTTAATGAAGGGCACTCTGATAGGTCCCTTCGCGCCGCCCCTGCCGGCGCGCACTTAATGACGTCGTTTGTCGTTTAATCGTGTCGCGAGTGCCTGTCGTTTCGACGAGGGCGCCAGGTCAAGCCCGGCGCCCCCTCCGGCAGTCGGCGGGCTAATGAACTGACGGCCGCTGGTCAGGCTGCAGAACCGCAGGCATTGCTAGCATGGCGCTGTGTTGCCAACCGTTGTCGACCACCAGAGCGGTACCTGCACCGGGCCCGTACGACTGCGCCATGGCTTCGACCAGTCGTTGAAGCTCGCCGCTGGTCGCTGCGTCAGCGGATCCCTGCCCGGAAACCGCGTCGTCATTGCCGACCGACCACACCATCTGCATCGACCGAGCCGATAGCGGCGTCACTGCAGCGGGCGTGAATCCAGCAGGTAGTGGCTTGAGCAAGGCGGCGAACTGTGAGGCCGGAATCGCGAAGCCATCGCTGGGCTGCACGTAGCTGATTGCCTGGTCATCGCCCTTGAAGTGGTTCTGCACCCGAACCTGCTGGTTGACGTCGCCATCGACAAGCACAACAAGATCGTCCTGGCTCCGGTGGAAGGTCAGCCGGGTTCTGTCGATATCGTTGAAGAAAAGCCAGTCCGTACCACCACCGGTATTGTCGATGACATCCTTTCCGGAGCCCGCCTTGTACAGGTATTTATCGTCACCAGCGCCGCCCTGGAGAAGGTCGTTACCGTCCTCACCGACGAGCGTGTCAGCGCCCGCGCCACCCACCAAGATGTCGTTGCCCGACCCGCTGAACGACCCGTTTCCGCCGGAGAGGTAATCGTCCCCGTCACCGCCGACGAGCTTGTCGTCACCACCCATGCCAAAGAGCGTGTCATTGCCGGCAAGACCGCGGATCAGATCCCGCCCGCTGGTGCCGACCAATTGTTCGCCGTTACCCGTTCCCGTGATGGTCTTTGTGTAGTCCGCATCGTTGCCGGGCTCGCTTGGCGTGCCGCCGCCCGGCGTCCCCGTCCCGCCAACCAGCGCGTTGATGGCCGCCGTACTGAGGGACGTGCCACTCGCAGGCTGGACGTAGTCGATGGCGGCGTCGCCGCCGAGGAAATGACCCAACACGCGGAGGGTCTTGGACGCGTCACCATTGACCTTGATGAGCAGGTCGTCACCATCACGGCTGAAAGCCAGCTGGGAGGCGGTTATCCCGTCATTGAAGAAGATGCCGTCGTAGCCGCCCCCGGTGTTGTCGACGATGTCCTGCCCGCCCCCATACACGTACTTGTCGTCGCCAACGCCGCCGATGAGGGTGTCGTTGCCGTCCTCGCCCACCAGGGTGTCGTTACCCAGACCGCCTTCGAGGCGGTCATCGCCCGAGCCGGTACCCGAGCCGCTGCCACCGGCCAGATAGTCGTTGCCATCGCCGCCCTGAAGGGTGTCGTTGCCCACCAGGCCAAAGAGAGTGTCGTCGCCGGCAAGCCCTTTGATTAAGTCCTTTCCGGCGCTGCCAACGAGCTGCTCACCGGCCGACGTGCCCTCAACCACGCTGTCATAACCGCTCGAGCCGCCAGCGACGATCTGGTTTATCTGCGTGGTCGTCAGCAWCGACCCGCCATCGGGCTGGATGAAGTCGATGGCAGCGTCCCCGCCGAGGAAGTGGTTTGTCACGCGGACGGAGGGGGTGGAGGTGGCATCGACAAACATCAGCAGGTCATTGCCATCCCGGCTGAAGGTGATACGTTCACGGGTGACACCGTTGAGGAAGACGCCATCAAAACCACCGCCCGTGTTGTCGATCGTATCCGTGCCTGACTGCGCATCGACCACATAGCTGTCGTCACCCGCGCCTCCCACGAGGCGGTCGTTGCCGCCTCCGCCGACGAGGGTGTCGTTTCCGCCCATGCCACTGAGCGTGTTGTCGTCGGCATTACCTGCGAGGTAATTGGCTGATGCGTTGCCGGTGCCGTTAAGCTTGCCAGCCCCCACGAGGAACAGGTTCTCGAGGTTGTCGGCCATGGTGTAAGAGACCGAGGCCTGCACCTGATCCGTGCCCTCGCCGGCGAGCTCCACAATCACGTCACCGCTGTCGGCGATGACGTAGACATCGTTGCCCGCGCCGCCTTCCAGTCTGTCGGTACCGGCCCCACCGTCCAGGTAATCGTCGCCCGTGCCACCCACAAGCGTGTCCTGGCCGTTGCCACCCCAGAGCGAGTCATTGCCGTCGAGGCCCAGAAGGGTATCGTCTCCGTCGAGGCCCGAGAGCTTGTTGGCCCCGGCGTTGCCCTGGATGCGATTGGCAAGGCTGTTGCCGTTGCCCGTCACCACTGATGTGCCAAGGATGAGGTTTTCGACATTGTTGTCGAGAACAAGGTTGGTCTCGAAACGGCGCTCGATGGTATCCGTCCCCTCGCCTTCATACTCGAAGGCGCGGTCGGCGGCCGACTCAACCACCAGGYAGTCATCCCCCAGGCCACCATAGAGCCGGTCGGTGCCGGCGCCGCCCTCCAATCGGTTCGCGCCGTCGTTGCCGTGGATGACGTTGTCCGCGCCATTGCCCGTCCCGTTGATGGCGGCATCGCCCGTCAACACGAGATCCTCAAGGTTGGCCCCAAGCTGCCAGTCGACACTCGATTCGACGACATCCCTGCCCTCACCCGCGAGCTCAATGATGTGGTCGCCGGCAGTGTCGACCACATACGTGTCGTCGCCCTGGCCGCCCGTGAGCGTGTCGGCACCGCCGGCGCCATCGAGGAGGTTGTCTGCACTGTTGCCGAGGATCTCGTTGGCCAGTGCATTGCCCGCGCCCTGCACCGCCTGGCTGCCTTCCTCCAGGACGAGGCGCTCTACATTCTCGCCAAGGAGGTAGCTCACCCGCGAGCGCACGGTGTCTTGTCCCTCGCCAACGTTCTCGACGATGGCCGCCGAGCTGTCGCCAATCAGGTAGGTGTCGTCGCCCTTGCCGCCGAACAACCGGTCGGTGTTACCGCCGCCATCAAGCGTGTCATTGCCGTCACCGGCGTGGATATCGTCGCGGAACCTCGTGCCCGTGAGCACATCATCCGCTGCGCTGCCGTGGATGACGTTGCTGACACTGAGCTGGATGGTCGCCGTCGTCGTCTGTCCCCAGGAGTCGCTCGCGATGAGATCAATGGAGGTGTCAAGCCCGCCATTGGGGGGCGTGCCCGTCAGCACGCCAGTCTGCGGGTCGATGCTTAGCCATGCCGGGGCCCCGGCACCGAGGGTCAGGCGCAGGGTATCGTCGGCTGCATCGGCAAACATTCCCTCCGGCAGTACGAAACGCAGTGGCGAATCGCCCACAGCCTCCACAGC
>NZ_JBFUJE010000128.1:0-9404 GCF_056401535.1 Luteibacter sp. P4_E6
GGCTTATGATCCCAATGGCAATTTGATGGCGGCAACAGCCAATCTGGCGGATCTTCCTGCGCCGCGGAGTGGCGAGCGAGGCTTCAGCGATATTGAACATGACGGCTCGCGCTGGCGATTGTTCACTCTTACCAATCGCTTCAATCTGACGATCCGCATCGGTGAACGGGCGGAGAATCGGTCTGATATCACGCGCGGACTGATACTGGAGCATGCGCTTCCTTTGGTCATAGGACTGCCCCTTCTGGCTCTCCTGGCAGGGCTCGCTGTTAAACATGGTCTCCGACCTTTGGGATCGTTGACACAGGTGCTTGCCGAACGAGCTCCTCGCAGCCGCAAACCTATATCTATCGACCGGTCGCCGGACGAGATCAAACCGCTGATAGAGACGCTCAATCAGCAGTTGGAGCGCCTCGAAGACGCGATCGAGCGCGAGCACCGCTTCGCCGGTGACGTGGCGCATGAGCTGCGTACCCCTCTGGCAGCAACCATGATCCACTTGGAAAGCGCCCTCATCGCCGAAGATCCCTCCGAAATCAGCCCCATTCTTCAAAAGGCACGTCGTAGCCTTGGTCGACTTGGCCGTCGCATCGAGCAAATCCTGGCCATTGCGAGGCTTGAAGCAGGAGCAGCCTCCCAACACCGCGTACCTCTCGACCTGGTGGCGCTCGCGACAGAGGTGGTGGAAGAACTGGCGCCAACTATCGACGAAAAAGACATCTCACTCAGTCTGACGCACGATGAGCCAGAACTGCGGGTATCGGGGCATGAGGTCGCACTAACGGCAATGTTCCGCAACCTTCTCGAAAATGCACTGCGCCACACACCTGATCGCAGCCGCGTGGATATTTCCCTGCGCCGCCAGCATGGTCGCGCCATCATTGATATCTGCGACGACGGTCCGGGCATTCCATCTGATCGGCGCGACGCGGCGTTCCAGCAGTTTCGCCGCGGAGCAGACACGAAGGAAGCCGGCTACGGGCTCGGATTGAGCATTGTGCAGCGCGCGGTCGAGCTGCACGAGGGAACTACCGAACTACTCGAAGCCCCATCCGGGCAGGGCTTGCTGGTCCGCATCAGCATCGCTTCCCTGCCGCCGGGCCTACCCGGGGGCGAGATGTAGGGCCTGGACAAGGCATCCCGGCGAGACAAAAGATTTCCACAAGGATCGGTCGGAATAATGGGCCTGGGCGCTTCTGCCCCCAGCCAAGCCGAGCGATCTTGACGATGAATGCGACTGTGCCAAACCGACCTGCCCACGACCGCAGGCGTGTCATCTCGCTGTCACCGTGGCACACCGCTGGTCGCAGCGCATGCTAGCCCTCGTCCGAATCGCTCTGTCGCGGCCCTACACCTTCATTGTGTTGGCCCTGCTGATACTTATCGCCGGGCCGCTGGCGGCATTGCGCACCCCAACCGACATCTTCCCGAACATCGGCATCCCCGTCATCAGCGTGGTCTGGAGCTACAACGGTCTCCCGCCGGACCAGATGTCGGGCCGCGTCATCTATTACTACGAGCGTCAGTTGACTACCTCGGTCAACGATATCGAGCATATCGAGTCGCAGTCCTTACCTGGTGTGGGCATCGTCAAGATCTTCTTCCAACCGGGGGTAGATATCCGGACGGCGACGGCGCAGGTCACCTCCATCTCGCAGACCGTCGTTAAGCAGATGCCGCCAGGCATCACGCCACCGCTCATCTTGAATTACAACGCTTCGACGGTGCCGGTCTTGCAAATGGCCTTATCGAGCCCGGTATTGTCCGAAGCGACCATTCGTGACATTGCGCAGAACTTCATGCGCCCCACGCTGATCTCCGTTCCCGGGGTTGCCATTCCGACTCCCTATGGCGGCAAGCAGAAGCAAGTGACGCTGGATCTCGACCCGCACTCGCTAGCGGCGAAGGGCCTGTCAGCCCAAGACGTCGGCAATGCTCTGGCGGCACAAAACCAGATCATCCCCGTCGGCACGGCCAAGATCGGTACGTTCGAGTACCACGTTCAGCTCAATAACAGCCCCACTGCCATCGATGAGCTGAACAATCTCCCTATTAAGACGGTCAATGGCGCCACGATCACGATCGGTGACGTCGCACATGTGCGCGATGGCGCGCCGCCACAAAATAATATCGTGCGTGTGGATGGAAAGCGCGCGGTGCTCATGCCTGCACTGAAGAATGGCAACGCCTCAACACTGGACGTCGTTGCGGGGATTAAAAAGCTCCTGCCGCTCATCGCCGAGACGCAACCGAAATCGCTGAAGATGCACCTGCTCAGCGATCAATCGATCTTCGTAAAGTCTGCCGTCTCCTCAGTTGCCCGAGAGGGGATTATCGCGGCGGTGCTTACATCAGTGATGATCCTTCTCTTCCTGGGAAGTTGGCGCTCGACGGTCATCATTGCTCTGTCCATCCCGCTGTCGATTCTGTCGGCTATCACCTTGTTATCGGTGTTCGGGCAGACGCTCAACGTGATGACCCTGGGCGGCCTTGCTTTGGCGGTCGGCATCCTAGTGGACGACGCTACGGTAACCATCGAGAACATCAACTGGCACTTGGAGCAGGGCAAGGGCGTATTCGATGCGATCATGGACGGCGCCAGGCAGATCGTGACGCCCGCGTTCGTCTCCCTACTCTGCATCTGTATCGTTTTCGTACCGATGTTCATGCTAAACGGGATCGCCGGATTCCTGTTCCGGCCGATGGCGTTGGCCGTCATCTTCGCGATGGTGTCCTCGTTCATTCTGTCTCGCACTCTGGTGCCCACGTTAGCGATGTTCTTGCTAAAGCCGCATCACGTCGAAGGCGGAGCGGGTGGACACCCGGGAGACAAGTATCTCAACCACCACGAGGGTGATCGACACGAAGTGCGTCGACACAACGTATTGGTCAGGGGCCTGCTAGCGTTTCAGCTTGGTTTCGAAAAGCGGTTCACCCGCGTTCGGGATACCTACTACGGCATCCTGACGGTCGCGCTCGACCATCGAAAACGTTTCGTCATCGGCTTTCTCGGATTCGTGGTGATCTCCTTCGCGCTCGTTCCCGCGTTGGGCCGCGACTTCTTTCCCGAAGTCGACTCGGACTCCCTGTCGATGCACGTACGGGCCCCCATGGGGACCCGCGTGGAAGAGACCGCCTCGGAGTTTGACCACATCGAACRGGCGATTCGACAAGTGATTCCACCCGGCGAGCTGGACACGGTTATCGATAATATCGGCCTGCCGCTGAGTGGCGTGAATCTGGTCTACAGCAGTAGCGGCACCATTGGTTCACAAGATGGTGATATTCAGATCGTGTTGAAAGACGGTCATCGTCCCGCTGCCGAGTTCATGAAGCGTCTGCGAGAGACCTTGCCGCGCCAGTTCCCGGGAACGCAGTTTGCTTTTCTGCCGTCGGACATGACGAGCCAGATCTTGAACTTTGGTGCGCCTTCCCCGTTAGACGTGTCTATCGCTGGTCGCGACCGCGTAGCAAATGAGGCATACGCCGAAGAGATCATGAAGGCGATGCGAAAGATTGATGGCATCGTCGACGTGCGACTTCAGCAGAGTTCCAGTTACCCACAGCTCAACGTGAAGGTTGACCGCCTTCGCGCCGACGGCTTAGGCATCACCGAGCGTGACGTGACCAATAGCATGGTTGCTTCACTAGCAGGCAGTTCGCAGATCGCCCCTGCGTTCTGGCTGAACCCGAAGAACGGCGTTTCTTATGCCATCGTTGCGGCGACACCTCAGTACCTTCTCGACTCGATGGCCGATTTGAAGGCCTTACCGGTCACTGCTTCTGGCAACGGAGCCACGCAGATACTTGGCGGTCTCGCGACGTTCACGCGAGGTCCTAGCGAAGCCGTGGTGTCGCACTACAACATCATGCCCGCGTTCGACATATACGCGTCCATTCAGGGACGCGACCTCGGCGGCGTGGCTGGTGACGTTCAGAAGGTGCTCGCTGATTTCGCTGCAAAACGCCCTCCGGGCACTCTGGTGAACCTGCATGGCCAAGTCGGCACGATGAACGATGCGTTCAGCGGCCTGATCTTCGGACTGGTCGCAGCTGTCGTTCTCATCTACCTCCTCATCGTCGTGAACTTCCAGTCGTGGACGGATCCCTTCGTCATCATTACAGCACTTCCTGCAGCGCTTGCCGGCATCGTCTGGATGCTCTTCCTCACTCACACCAGCCTGTCGGTGCCGGCCCTTACTGGCGCGATCATGTGTATGGGCGTGGCAACGGCGAACGCCATTCTGGTGATCAGCTTCTGCCGCGAGCGACTCGCTGAGCACGGCGACGCTGCCAAGGCAGCACTCGAAGCCGGGTTCACGCGTTTCAGACCCGTTTGCATGACGGCTCTTGCCATGATCATTGGCATGCTGCCAATGGCGCTCAGTCAAGAGCAGAACTCGCCACTCGGCCGGGCGGTCATCGGTGGCCTGATGTTCGCCACCTTCGCAACTCTGCTGTTCGTCCCCGTCATCTTCGCGATGGTTCACGGACGCACGGCGCCTGCTTCCTCCGAACACCGTCTCATCGGAAATCAACCTCATGTCGCATGACGCTCCTATCGCTCACTCCGGGCGGCCTCCGCGTGTTCGTCTAGCCCTCGGTATCGGCATCGGCCTCGCCTGTATCGGCGTGGTTGCAGGCCTTTCGTTGCGTGCCGTCGAGTCGCGCGAGCTCGGAAGCTGGACAAAGGCGCAGCTCACGCCGAGTGTTCAGCTCATCGCGGCCTCGGCGCTTAGCGGCGATCAAGGCCTGACGCTTCCCGGTCACCTGGATGCGTGGATCGCTACCCCCATCCACGCGCGGGTAAGCGGCTACCTGAAGCAATGGAACGTAGATATCGGTGACAAGGTCAAGGCCGGCCAGGTCCTGGCTCTTATCGACACTCCGGAACTCGATCAACAATTTGAACAGGCTAAGGCCCAGCTTGTGCGGGCGCAGGCGAGCGTCCGTCTGGCGGATACGACGGCGAAGCGCTGGCATGATCTTTTGGAGTCGCGGTCGGTCTCTAAGCAGGAGGCGGATGAGAAGGCGAGCGAAGCCGAGACCGCACGAGCGGGTGTCTTGGGAGCTAAGGCGGATGTGGATCGCCTCGCAGCCCTGGAGTCTTTCAAGCGTATTGTGGCGCCGTTCGACGGGACCGTCACCGCACGCAACACGGATATCGGCGACCTGATTTCCGCTAACAGTGGTGGCGGTGATCCGTTGTTCTCCATTGCCGACACAACCCAGATGCGTCTTTACACGCAGGTCCCTCAGGGCTACGCGTCGGCCGTGGTGCCGGGTATGAAAGTGAAGCTCCTCGTCTTGGGCCATGGCGGGGAGACCGTCGACGGTACGCTCATTGGCACCTCCCATGCTATCAATCGGGCGTCAGGCACCCTGCTGGCACAGTTCAAGGTCGAGAACCCGCGGCAGGACCTCCTGCCCGGCGACTTTGCGGAGGTCCAGCTGACAACCCATGCCACGGGCAACACCGTGACCGTGCCGGCGACCACGCTTCTGTTCCGCGCGGCGGGTCCGCAGATCGCCGTCATGGGGAAGGACAACACCGTCCTTCTGCGTGACGTGCACATTGCGATGGACCTCGGCGACAAGCTGGAGATCGACCAGGGATTACACCCTGACGATCGAATCATCGATCACCCGACGGACTCTCTGGCCCAGGGTGACACCGTTCAGATCGCTCCTCCTTCGACCGACGAGCACAATCATGCCAAGAATGCGTGAGCTGACATCTCGCAGTCTCTGCACGGGCTTGCTACTGGCACTCGGTGGCTGCTCCCTCGCGCCCGAGTACGTAAAGCCGTCGATCGGCCCACTACCCGATGCGTTCAAGGGTGCGGCTGCTCCCAGAGGCTGGGCCGTCGCAGCCCCCGGCGATGCGGTCGCTCGTGGTCCTTGGTGGAAGGTCTACGGCGATCCGACACTAGACGAACTTGAGACAAAGCTGGATACAAACAACCCCGACCTTGCCGTGGCTCTTGCACGACTCGACACCTCACGCGCCTTCCTCGAGCAGTTGGGCGCTGAACAGGCTCCTCGCATCGGTGTCAGTGCCAGCCCGACGAATGACCGCCAGTCGGACAATCGCCCTTTGCGGGGGACCAATCAGCCCAACGAATACGACACCAGAACGTTCGGTCTGTCGACGGGCTATGAGTTGGATCTTTGGGGGCGCATCCGCAACGAAGTCGCGGAAGGTAAAGCCCAGACGCAGGCCGCGGAAGCCGACCTTGCATCCGCTCGGTTGAGTCTGCAGGCGCGACTAGCAGATCTCTACATCAAGCTGCGGGGTTTCGACACCGAGTCACGTATCGTCCAGGATTCACTTGCGGCGTTCAGTGACGGGCAGCAAATGACGCGTAAGCGGATGGACGGCGGGGTGTCGTCCGGTTTGGACCTCGCTCGCGCAAACGCGCTGTTCGCAGACGCGCAAGCACRAGACACGGAGCTCAGGGTACAACGCGCRCTGACCGAGCACGCGATCGCAACGCTGGTCGGCGAGCCTGCTTCGAGCTTCTCGTTACCCGCCGCGCCGACTGCCGCTGTGGCGCTTCCCGCCATTCCGGTAGACGTGCCGTCCTCGCTCTTGCAGCGAAGGCCAGACATCGCTGCTGCTGAACGGCGCGCCTTTGCGGCCAACGCCGGCATTGGTGTCGCCCGGGCAGCCTTTTACCCAGACATCGGCCTCAGTGCCGCATTTGGATGGCAGGACGTAGGGCACGGTGATCTGCTCGCTGCCAGCAATCAGTTCTGGAGCCTTGGTCCGTTGGCATCGATGAATCTTTTCGATGGGGGCTTGCGCCGAGGACGCGAGGCGCAGGCGAAAGCTGAGTTCGCATCGGCGTCCGCTGAGTACCGAAGTGTTGTGCTCCGCGCATTTCAACAGGTCGAAGACAATCTTTCCTTGCTTCAGGAGCTCGGCCGGGAGAACGAGCAGGAGACCGCAGCAGCCGATGCAGCGAAGGAATCACAGACGCTAGCGACCAATCGCTACAACGAAGGCGTCGTCAGCTACCTCGAAGTCGTGACTGCCCAAACAGCCACGCTGCAGGCCGAGCGTACGGCTGAGCTTGTGCGGACAAGGCAACTGCAGGCGAGTGTCGATCTCATCCGAGCCCTCGGCGGCGGATGGTCTGAAGCCACGACCCAAACCGCGCAGCTGAAAGATCCACAGGACCGGTCCATCTGAACGTGAAGACAGCAGCCAGCTTTTCACTTGGAGACTTATCGTGATGTTCCGACCCATTCGGCAAGCTCTGCAAATCTTCCTCGTCGCCGGGCTCTCTGCCGGATGCGCTGCGAACCTGGAGACCAGGACAGTGCAGGGTTCGGATACCTATCAGAAATGGGACGCGCGAATGAACCAGATGCCGTTCAACTTCCATTATCCAGACGGTCATATCGAAAGCTTCGATGTGCACGGTAACGTCTGGCCGGTTCCGTTGGGGCTTTCGAAGCCAGCGGGCGAACGTGTTGAAGTTTATTTCGGCCACTTCCCTCGGCTGCCACCGACGATGTGCAGCAGTCACCTCAATCTGAGTGGCCCCGCCATCGACCAGACGACGCCGAATGTGGTGGCGTCAATCTGCGACCACGACCGAGTTGTTGTGTCGTTCCGCGATCATGTGAGGCCTCGTGTTCTCGTGGAGAAGTCTGAGTACGTCAGCCGCGTACGACATGTGTTGTTGGAAGGCATTTGGGAAAGCGCTGCGCAGGAACCCGATCCGCTCCCTTATTGACCTGTCTTCTTCGGACAAAGAAAAGCGGCGGGCAATGCCCGCCGCTCGTTCCGTCCCTGGGTAGAACTCCTTTCCGATGGTGGTATCAGAACGGGTAGTAGCGGAAGCTGGTGAAGACCATATCTTCCTTAGCCTTCGCAGAGCCACCCACGCCTTCAAACGAATCACGCACCGTATGCGAGTACTGGGCGCCGAACTGGGCCTTGCCGAACTTGCCCTGGTAGAACTTCCACCAGAAGCCCAGGGTGCCCTGGTAAATCTGCTTCGTGTTGCCTACGCAAGCGCCGCCTTCAATGTCGCAGCCCGCATTGCTGTACGCAGCGTTGCCGTAGCCGAGAGGCACGCCGTTGTACGAGAACGCTTTCGCATCTTCGTGCTCGCGGCCGCCGAGAAGATAGATGTCCATGTCCGGATTGGCGTGCAAGGTCAGGCCAGCCAGAACCATGTTTTCCTTGATCGGAGCGATCGAGCCGTTCGGCTTGAACGTCACGTCCGGCAGCTGTGCCGAGCCATAGCGACCGATGCCACGGCCCTGCATGCCGGAGAACTGGAAGTCCAGGAACTTTTCGACCACAGGCAGGATCATGCCGACGCCGAAACCGCCGCCGTAGACGTCGTGGTTGCTGGGGCCTGAGCCCGAGTTGTAGCGGTTATAGAACGCGCGGCCAAGGCCGAAGATTTCGTAATGACCGAAGCCAGGATCAGCCGCGAACTTCACGATCACGTCGGGAATGTGATTCACCGAGAGCGTGTTGGCCGAATCGTAGCCAGAACCGGCGGCCGTGTTGTAGATCGACGTGACCGGTGCTTTGGCTTGGTTCGGGCTCACGTAGAACGTCGTCTGCGGGTTTTCCAGCGAGATGCCGAGCCAGTATTCCTTGTTCCAGTCCTTGACCAGGCGGATCTGCGGCTGACGCGCCCAGCTGAAGCCCGGGACGTACTGAGCGTCGATCTGCGGCGGAGCGGCTTCCGTGCGCGGAGTGATGCCCTTGGTGTTCAGCGTCAGCAGCGACCAGTTCTGGCCGGCCAACAGGTGCAGGCCCGGCTTGTCCCAGTCGATCGTCATGTAGACGTTGCGCTCGCGCGGGTTAAACGAGTTGGACTCGTTCTGGTTCGCGGTCTGGGCGCCGCCGAGGAAGTCGGCCTCGATGTAACCGGCAACGTGGGTGTCCGGATTGATGTCGCCTTGGGCCAGCATCGAGATGCGGCTCTGGCGAGCGCTGAAACGACCCTCAGAAAGGTGGCCCGCCGGGGTGTTCTTGTACGGAATCGAATTGTAGTTCGATGCGATGTCCGCGCCTTCCTGGTGCGTACGGTAGATCGATTCAGCAGCGAGGAAGCCACCAAGGGTGATATTCACGCCCTTGTACGCGATCTTGTCCGACGACTTCTTGGAGGCGGCGGCGGCATCGGTAGCGGCGACCTGTGCATCATTGACGGCCTTGGCCGTCTCGACCTGCGCGTCCGCCTGTGCTTCCTGCTTGGCCTGGAGGTCGGCGACCTGAGACTGCAGTGCGGCAAGCTGTGCTTGCAGCTGCTGAAGGGTGGCGGCATCGATCGTGACGCGGGTCGGCTGCTGCGACTTCGGCGTCGCGGCCAAAGCCGAGAAGCTCGTCAGGCCCAGACCGGCGGCGATGGCCACCGTGAGCAACTTGGAAC
>NZ_JBFUJE010000129.1:0-9378 GCF_056401535.1 Luteibacter sp. P4_E6
GTACCGCTTGCTCGCCCGTCGTGTCGCCGATGGCAGCGTCGAGGTCGGCGGCAGTCAGGACGGCGCTGCGCTGGTCGGCACAGGTGGGCGAGGCGACGAAGATCTGTGTCGCCAGGTAGTCGTCGAAGGCGGGTTTCTGGGGAGAGAGCGAGGCCTGCCGTGTCGCCGGCGGTTGCGCAGCGGTCGCGGCAATCAGGTCATCGAGCACATAGGGACGATCGCAGCCGATATTTCCGGCGAGCACCTTGGTCGCKGCCGCGGCGATGGCCGTATCGTTCTTGTTGGCCTTGCCTTCGAGCAGCAACAGCTGCTGCTTGGCCAGCGCGACGCGCTTGTCCTGATCGGAAACGTTACGAACCATGGCTGGCAAGGTATCGAACCAGGCCATGCCTTCCTTGCCCTGGTAACGCTGCTGGTAGGTGTCGAGCACCTCGGCCACGGATGCGAGCGATCCCTTCACCGCTTCGTCTTTCTGGTGCGAGAGGCGTGCGTCACCGGAGAGGAGTGCCGCGATCTGCGGGTAGAACTTTTCACGAGGTTGCTCGGCGAGGATGCGTCCGAGCTCTTCGCCGTCCGGACCGATGGCGACATAGGTCGGTAGGAAATGGACGTTGAGCTTGTTCATCCATGCCTTGTCGGCCGGCTTATCGGCATCGGCCTCGTAGAAAACGATCTTCTTGCCGAGATCGTCCCATTCCTTGCCGTTGAGGACATGGCTGGCCATGTAGTAACACGAGTAACACCAGACCGCCTGGAAATCGACCAGCACCGGCTTGTGCTCGCGCTTGCCCTGGGCAAGTGCGGCATCGAGGCTGGCAGGACCCTCGTGCGCGGCATAGGCCGGCGCGACAAGGGTGAGAAGGGCGGCGGCGAGCAGGCGCTTCATCGTGGACATCCCCTTTGGCGGTATAGACGTCCACTCTATTAGCACGTTTTTGGCGCCGTGTCAGATGGTGCCGCTGGCCCCTTCGATGGGCTCGGGGTCTGACACCAGGCCCTGGCGGCGTCGCAGCGATGGGAACCACCAGGTCCACAGGCCGACCACGACCAGGGTGCCGATGCCCCCGATCAGGGTGGCATTTACTGCACCGAGTGCGGCGGCAAGTATGCCGGACTCGAATTCGCCCAGCTGGTTGGAGGTGTTGATGAAGATGGCGTTGACCGCGCTGACCCGCCCGCGCATGTCGTCAGGCGTCTCCAGCTGCACCAGTGCGCCACGAATGACCATGCTGACCATGTCGAAGGCGCCCAGGGCGAACAGCGCGACCAGCGACAGCCAGAGCGTGGACGAGAGGGCGAAAACGATGGTGGCGACCCCGAAGCCCGCCACGGAGGCAAACATGATCGGCCCCACTCGCCGCGTCAGGCTGTTGTGCGCCAGCCACACGGACATCAGCAGTGCGCCGACCGCGGGCGCGGCGCGAAGCAGGCCGAGGCCCCACGGACCGGTATGCAGGATGTCTTTGGCGAAGATCGGCAGGAGCGCCGTGGCGCCGCCGAGCAGCACCGCGAAGAGGTCCAGGGAGATAACCCCGAAGACAGCCGGGCGATGCCGTATGAAATGCACGCCAGCGAACAGGGTCTTCAGCGTGGCCGGCTCGCGACGGGGTGGTTGGTGGTCGTACGACAGTCGCGACATCAAGGTGAAAGCGACGAGGTAGAGCACGGCCGAGACCGAGTAGACGGTGCCGGGGCCGGCGACATACAGCAGGCCGCCCAGGGCGGGGCCGGCGATCATCGCCGCCTGGCCCGCTGAGGCCGTTGAGGCCATGGCACGGGGAAGCACGGACGCAGGTACCAGCGCCGGGAGCATCGACTGCAGGGCGGGAAACTCGAACGCCTTGCCGACACCGATCACGAACACCAGGGCGAGGATTCCCAACTCGTTGATGTGCCCCGTGAGACTGAAAATAGCGAGCAGGGCGATCGCCAGCCATTCGATGGACTGGCAGATCGTGACGATGCGGCGCCGGTCGAACTGGTCGGCGAGATGGCCGGCCGGCAGGGCCAGCAGCACTGAGGGCACGAACTGGACCAGGCCGATGAGGCCGAGGTCGAGGGCACGATGGGTGATCTCGTAGATCTGCCAGCCGACCGCGACCGACATCATCTGGAAACCGAAACTGGAGGCGTTCTTGGCGAACCAGAAGTGCAGGAAGGCGCGGTGGCGAAGGAGGGATACCGCTTCGGGGGACGACGAAGACATGGGTGGTCCTTGGGGAGTCGGGGGATTCTACGCCCGCCTTGCCAGCAGCCGCGCCAAAGGGCGAAGCTAGGGGTTCGTTCTCCGGGATGCCATCGCCATGCGCCGTTTCGCTCCGCTCGCCGTTCTCCTTGCCACCGCCACGATGGCCGCCTGTTCGCAGCAGTCCGAGCCCCAGGCCGCACAGCAGGCACCGGCGAACAACCAGGCCGACGAAGCGGCGAAGAAGCTCGAGACCTACCAACAGCTGTTGAAGCTGCATAACGACGGCCCCGCCGTGCAGCTCGGCCACGAGATCGTCGACAAGTACCCGGATACGCCCGCAGCCGCCGAGGTGAAGAAGACGCTCGACAACCTCGAAACCAACTACAAGGCCACTAGCGAGAAGGCGCGCCTGACAGCCCTGTGGCTCTACCAGACCTCACCCATGGAGGGTGGTACGCAGAGCACGGCGACGATCCAGTCCAGCAGCCCGACGGGGGAGGCATCGGTACGGCTGATCCTGCGCCGGCATACGGCCTGGGGCCAGAACGCGTTCCTCTACGCCACGGCGGGGAAGGGTTTCGTCTGCAAGGGCGATTGCACGCTGAAGGCGACCTTCGACGGCAAACCGAAGACCTTGAAGGCCTTCCGCCCACCCACGGGCGAGCCGGCGCTGCTATTCCGCAACGACGCACAGTTCATCAAGGACATGGCGAAGACCAAGCGGATCACCATCGACGTGGTGACCGTCGGTCGTGGTGAGACGACGCTGACGTTTGAGACCGGTGGTTTTGACGGGGACAAGTGGGCGCCGCTTCCGAAGAAGAAGTGACGCCTGCGCGAGCGCCCGATCGCCGATGAATCGGCTCCCACATGGCAAGTGCGCCATCGCCGATGAATCGGCTCCTACATGGCAAGTGCGCCATCGCCGATGAATCGGCTCCTACATGGCAAGTGCGCCATCGCCGATGCGATGGCGCCCACCTTGTGCATCGCTGAGCTGGCTTCAGTGTAGGAACAGCTTCTCGGTGATTCGCGTGAGCGGCCACTCGAGCATGGTGTTGAGTCGGGCCGGCAGGTCGAGGGGCCGCAGGAGCATCTTTACCGTCATCTCGGCGGGGAGGTGCTTCTTGAGCAGACCTTCCGCACGACCCGCGACCCGGCGGAACTCGGCGTCGTCATGTGCCTTGTCGGGATGGCGAACGTTGAAGACGTGACGCAGCGCGATGTCGCTGTCTTCGTTCTTGATCTCGCTCAGGCGCTTGAGCAAGGTGCGCAAGGTGCTGAATCGACCGATCCTGTCGCGCTCGCGATAGATGCGGAAGTGCTGGTAGAAGTTCTTGTAATGACGGACTTCATCGCTCTTGATGTAGTTCGTCAGTTCGCGCAATACCGGTTCGTCGGTAACTTCGTTGAGTGCACGATACAGGCTCGCCGTTCCCGTCTCGACGACGCAACGCGCGGCCAGTTCCAGGCCACGGTTGGGCTCGAGCTCGTCGGGCGTGCAGACCGAACCGTAGTGCGCGAAGAAGCTTTGGAAACCGGTTTCCCAGTCGAACTCCGGCCACACGTGGCGCACATAAGCCGCCAGCGCGCGGCCGTGCTGCATTTCCTCATGCTCCCAGTGGTCACGGAGCCACGCTTGCAGCGTCTCGTCGCCGGCGAAGTGGTCGACCAGGAGATGCGTGTACAGGTCCGAGCCGCTCTCGACGAACGAGGAGCTGCACAGCAGCAGGAACAGGTCTTCGTTATGCCTGACCTTCTCGATGTCGATCCGCGAGAGGTCCAGTTTTTCGAGCGTCCATGGCAAAGTGGCGGCGTAGCTCACTCGTTTTCCCCGATCGCTTTGTCTTATCGCCCCGAGGGCATCTGACCGAATTGTGACAAAGCCGGGCAAGCATGGCTACGCGGCATCCTTGCGGCTACCTCACCACCGTCACGGGCACGTGGGCCTTGGCCAGCACGTCGGTCGAGGTCGAGCCGACCAGCCAGCGGGCCAGGGCGCCTCGCTCGGTATGCCCGATGACGATGTGGTCGACCCCGTGCCGTGCCACGTACGAGAGCAGGGCGTCGCCGGGGCTTCCATGAATGAGGTCGACGGCCACCGGTACGCCGGCCTCGGGCCTCAAGGCCTTCACCTCGGCGTTCAGCGCCTCGAGGCGCTCCCTGCCGTTGTCCGTCATCATCAGCGCCGCCGTATCGGCACCGTTGTCGATCTGGAGCACCGAGAGCACCTGGACCCTCGCCCCGGCGCAGGCGGCCAGCTCCAGGGCGAAAAGGTAGGCGCGGCGGGCGGTTTCCGAGCCGTCATAGCCAACCAGGATGTGCTTGGGCATGGGATTTCCCTTCAAGGAGCGGCGTTGGATCGATAGTAAGCCGCCTAAAGCCGCCCGGGGAGCCGGTTCACGGGTCCTCGACGAATCCTCGCCTTTCCTGAACGGGTGTCGGGAGCCTCCGTGTTTCTTCACATTCGTGAGTACAGAATCCGTCTCGCAGCTTCCTGCCATCTACCCACGGAGAAACGAACATGATCAAGCGCATTACCGGTCTGGCTGTCCTGGCACTCGCCGCTGCAGGTACCTTCTCCGCGCAGCCCGCCAAGGCGGCTTCGGACGCTGAGGTCAAATGCCACATGACGTTCAGCACCACGGGTTGGGCTGCGATCTACAAGAAGGCCGATGGCCGTGGCCACGTCCGCTGCGATAACGGCCAGAGCGCCGACGTGATCATCCACGTTCGTGGTGGCGGCCTCACCGCCGGCAAGTTCAGCATCGAAGGTGGCAAGGGTGAGTTCACCCACGTCCACGGCATCAGCGAGATCTATGGCGAATACGCCAGCGGCGGCGCCAATGCCGGTGTCGTGAAGAGCGCCGAGAGCGCGGCGATGACCAAGGGTGAAGTCTCCCTGGCCGTTACCGGCACGGGCCGTGGCTTCAACCTCGGCGTCGACCTGAGCAAGTTCGAGATCGAGCGGATCGGCAAGTAATACCCGCTTCCGTCAGCAAAGGGGCGTCCTCCGGGGCGCCTCTTTTTTTTGCGAATCTCACGCGCCGCCGCAACCGAAAGGGACGGAACCCGCATTCACGCGGACGAGTACACTTCCCTGATTCCCACCCACGAGGTTTCCCCATGCGTCGCCTCTTTACGCTTCTCGCTCTTTGCCTGGTCACTGTCTCTGCCTGGGCCGCCACCCCTGCCGGCCCCGCGGTCGGCGACAAGGCGCCCGATTTCAAGCTGCAGGACCAGAAGGGCGAGTGGCATTCGCTGGACACCGAAAAGGGCAAGTGGCTGGTCGTCTACTTCTATCCGAAGGACTTCACGGGCGGTTGCACCACCGAGGTCTGCACCTTCCGCGATGACATCGTCAAGCTCCACAAGGCCGGTGCCGTTGTCTATGGCGTCAGCCTGGACGACGTGAAGTCGCATGCCGAATTCGCCGCGAAGTACCACGTCCCGTTCCCGCTGCTCTCGGACGCAGACGGCGCCATGGCGACGAAGTACGACGTGCTCAGCGACGAAAAGGGCAGCAAGTACGCCCGTCGCGAGACCTTTCTGATCGACCCGACCGGCAAGATCGCCAGGGTCTATAAGGACGTGGATCCGGAAAAGAACTCCGGGCAGGTGCTTGCCGATCTCGCGCAGCTGAAGGCTTCGGGCACCTGAGCATGTTCAAACCACTGAAGGGGCCACGGCAGGCCCGTCCGTTCGCGCCGTGGCGCATCGTGGTCTGGCTGGTGATGTTGCTTGCGGCCGTGGGCTTCGTGATCAACGCCGCTGGCATCGTCGCCGCCGCAGGTGCCATCCGTTCCATCAGCGCCGAGGCGATAGCCGCGGGTACCCCCGATCCGCGTGTCTTCCTGGCTTGGTCGGTGGGCAATACCCTCGGGGCGTTTGTCGTCATGGTGGTTGCGCTGGGGACCCTGCGGTGGCGCGAATGGGGCCGAAGCGCCATGCGCATCGCGGCCGGCGTGCTGGCCGTCTGGGCGATCGTCACGGCGGTGATCGCTTTTCAGCAGTGGCAGGCGATCGGAGTGGAGCTCGGCCAGGGCGGTCTCGAGCCCGAACAGCTGCTCCGTGACGTGAAGCTGCGATCGATCCTCGTCGTGGGGATCGTGCTGAAGGCGGTCTCCGTACCCGTGCTGGCCTGGCTTGCGTGGACGCTGGGTCGCGTGTCCGTGAGGCAGCAGTTCGCTCAGCCCGCCTTGTGAGCAGGATGACCGCCCGCGTATTCGCCTTTGTCGTCGCTGCCTGCGTTGCGGGCAGTGTCGCGGCTCAGGACGTCGGCCAGATGTCCTGTGGGGTCGCCAGCAGCTACGACCTTACGGTGCGTTCGGATGCCCTTCTGTTCGAGCGCCCGGAAGTGGCTCCGCGCAGTGTGCGCATGCACGATGGCAGCCTCGCCACGGACGGTCGCACCGTGGCGCTGCGCCCGGACGAGCAAGACCGCGTCGCCCTTTTCGAGCGCAACGTCCGTGCCCTGGTGCCCAAGGCCAAGGCGATCGCCAGCGATGGTGTGGACGTTGCTGCGCGCGCTGTGCGCGAGGAGGCCGGCCGTGCATCTCCGGGATCACTGAGCAGCGGTGAGCTCGACCGGGCACTTGCCAGTCGCGTTGCCGAGATCAAGCGGCGTATCGCGGCGAGCCAGAGCACCCGCGACTGGCAGGCCGATGCCATGCGCGCCTATGCGCAGGAAATCGTCTCCGATATCACGCCCCTGCTGACCCAGGAGGTCGGCGGTGAGGCCATGCAGCTGGCGATGAATGGTGATCTGGAAGGCGCCGCCGCGCTGCGCGATCGCGTGGCGGATGTCTCCACGGGCGGTCAGGCGCGTGTCATCGCCCGGCTGGAATCGACCCTCAGGCCGCGGGTTCAGGCCCTCTGTCCGGCTGTCCGACAGTTGGTCGACCTCCAATCCGGCCTGCGCGACGCGTCTGGTCAGCCTTTGCTGTTGATCGAGCCCGGCGGCTGACCGCCGGCTGACCAGATACCGGGACGTTTATGACCGGCTAAGTCCGACAGGTCTAACGTTTCGCCCATGGAACGAAACTCGATCCGTGTCGTCAATTGGCTGATTCGCCGAGTCATCGCGGATCGTGATCTCTATGGTCAGGCGGCACGTGGCGTGCGAGAGCCGGGCCTGAAGGCTGTTCTGCAAGAATCCGCCGACTCCCTGACGGCTATCGCTGCGGAGTTACAAGGCGAAGTCACCGCCACCGGCGGGCGTCCGGCCACAGCCGGCGGCCCCATGAGTGGGGTCCGACGCAGCATGATGGAGGCGTCGGCAAAGCTCTCGAACGATCCGGATGTCACCTATATCCGCACTCTCGAACACATGGAGCGTCGACTGCTCGACGCTTTCCTGCGTCTCGAGGCCACCTCGGGAGATCGCGCCATCGTCGGTCGCCACATTGCGCGCCTGCGACTGCTGCACCTCGACATGATTCACATGGGTGGCGCGACCGGACGCTGAGCGTTTCCCTGAGCAGAAGCTCAGGCGGCGCGCCTGATCTCGCTTAGCGTGCGATGCATGTGGTGATCGGCCGAAACGCGAACCGGCCGTGTTGCGATGCGGGTTTCCCGGTCGGCAAAGAAGTTTGCGAACGCGATGGCATCGCCGGGATCCTTACGCACGGCGATCTGGACGCCCTCGCGAAAGATGGCCCAGGCCTCGCCGATATCCGCGATGTGGTAATCGATGACGTGCTGATTCACAGGCGACCCCTCGGTCTTGACGCGCCTTAAGGCGTACGTCGATAAGAATCGCGGGTCGGGGTCATCGGAAAAATCAGATGAATCTGAAAAATCCCACTTTTTTTTGAGAATAAGCTCAATCCGTAGACAGCTCCCGCGCCGATTCGATCAGACGCTCCACGTGCGATCGCAGCGCCGTGACCACGCTGGGGAGTCGTTTTAGCGCGGCGCCAGCATCTTCCCCGCGCAGCTCCCTTTCGAAGCGTTCGAGCATCGTGGCAGCGCTGGAGGGCCCAAAGACGCGGAGACCTCCGCCGATACGGTGACTCCATGCCGCCGCGTCCTCAGGGCTGCCGAGGTTCCCGGCATCGTCGATATCGGCATACGTCGCTGCGGCGAACCGGCTGACCATGCGGGGGAGCGCCGCAAGTCCCCCGAAATCCTCGCGCAAGGCGTCGAGATCCCACACCGCTGCTGCGTCCGTCACGGCCGCGAGGGCATCGCGCAGCGCGTCGAGCCGGACCGGCTTTGCAACGAACCCGTCCATGCCGGCAGCCAGGCATCGCTGCTTCTCCTCGGGCATCGCATTGGCTGTCATCGCGATGATATGCAGCATGGCGTCGTTCTCTCTCAGGGCCTGCACCAGCGCGTAGCCATCCATCCGCGGCATCTGCAGGTCGGTCAGGAGGACGTCGAAGGTCCGCGTCGATGCCGCCAGCAAAGCCTGTTCGCCATCGGCGACGATGGTGTGCCGGTGGCCGAGCCGATCGAGCTGTGCGGCGACCAGTTCACGGTTGGTGGCGTGGTCCTCCGCCACGAGCACGTTCAGTGGCACGTCGGTCTGTGCACGTGGGGGCGCTTCTCTCGGCTCGTCCGCCTCGTTGCGGGCGATGACCGGCAGGGTCAGCTCCATGGTCACCCGGGTGCCGACACCGCGCTCGCTGGTCATCGCGATCTGGCCGCCCAACAACGCGGCCAGTCGTCGACTGATCGCAAGGCCGAGACCGCTGCCGCCCGAGCGCGCGGTCGTGGACGCTTCGGCCTGGGTGAAGGGCGTGAACAACCGGGCCATGTCGTCAGGGGCGATACCGATCCCGGTGTCGGCCACCACCAACCGCAACGACTGATGGCCAGACGTCTCGCCCACCACCTCGACGATGACGACGATATTGCCGCGCGTCGTGAACTTGATCGCGTTGCTGACCAGATTGAGCAGGATCTGGCGCAGGCGCGCGCCATCGGTGAGGACGTATTCGGCAAGACGTTCGTCGATCCTGCGCGCGATGGAGAGTCCCTTTTCGTTGGCCTTCCAGGCAAACAGGTCGACGACCGCCCCGACCAGCTCACGCAGATCGACGGGGCGGCATGCAACGGCCAGCTGCCCGGCCTCGATACGAGAGAAGTCGAGCACGTCGTCGAGGATCTGCAGCAAGGCACCCGCCGAGGTTTCCGCGGTGCCCAGAAGACGTCGTTGCGCGTCGTCGAGCGAGGTCGTGCCAAGC
>NZ_JBFUJE010000130.1:0-9351 GCF_056401535.1 Luteibacter sp. P4_E6
ACCCCAGCCATGGCGGTATGGAAGATACCCTGTGTGCGCGGATCGTCCGGCAGGCGTGGTCGAAGCAGCTCCAGGCCGCCCCGGACCGCCATCAAAAGGTTATTGAAGTCGTGCGCCATGCCACCCGTAAGCTGACCGATGGCTTCCATCTTCTGCACCTGGAAAAGGGCTTCCCGGGCCTCTTCCAGTTCCCGTGCGGCAGCCCGTTGCTCGGTGACATCCCGGGTGACCTTGGCAAAACCGATGACGGTGCCATCGTCGTCTGTAATGCGGTCAATGATGACGTGGGCCCAGAACCGTGAGCCATCCTGCCGGACCCGCCAACCTTCGTCTTCCACCCGTCCGGTCGTCGCGGCCGTGATGAGGTTGCGGTCGGGAATGCCCGCGATGCGGTCTTCCTCGGTGTAAAACTGTGAAAAATGGTGACCGATGATGTCGTCGGGCAGATAGCCCTTGATGCGTTGCGCCCCTGAGTTCCAGCTCGACACGTGCCCCGTGGGATCAATCATGTAGATGGCGTAATCGGCAACCCCCTGGACAAGGAGTTGGAACAGGGTTTCACTGGTGCGCAGGCGCTCGCTCGCCGAGCCCGGCTGGGTCGGAACATGGTTCATTGAGGACGTTAGCCTGTTCGTTACAGCACCGTGAAGTGTGCCCACGCCGCGTCGAGGGTCTGTGAAGAGGCCGTAATGTTTGGACAGCGCGCATCCGAACCTCGGTGCCGTTGCGGCGGCGAATGCACTGCCGTTCCGTGCCCGCTAGTGCGGACTGCCCTCGCGCGAGCGTCGCCATTCGGTCGGGGAACAGCCGACGTGCCTCTTGGAGCACATCCCCATTGCATTACCGTCGGCGAAACCGAGGCTATAGGCGATTTCGGTGACGGTTAGACCCGGATTCAACAGCAGGCGCTGCGCTTCCTCGATCCGTCTGTCGCGAATGTAAGCCACAGGCGTCCGATTGAAGCTGCCGGCGAACGCAAGATAGAACTCAGGGAGAGCCATACCCGCAAGAGCGGCCAGTCCGCGGACCGTGAGGCGCTCGTCGAGGTTCGCTTCAATATACGATTCCAACGACGAAGCGATCTCTGCAGGCAGTTTCCTATGCAACCTCGTGCTCTCGAACAAGGTAAACCCGCAGCCTAAGGGAGCGACGACCCGTTGGGAAGGTGGAGGACCCCACTGCGACCGCCGTCACATAGCCTCGTGTCGACAGCCCGCCAGCGCAAGTTCGTCAGTCGCATTTCTCCTGGAACTCGTTGTCGCTCGCGACCCTGGCCCTTTGCGCCCCGAATGAGGTACAGGTCCGGCCCACAGACGGCTAAAAGTCGTCAGCCGGACGATAACGTCAGTCGCGGCCGCGGCGCGGCCAGTTCGTCGACCCATCACTGCATCAGATGAGCTGAAACCTCGGGCAGGTCGAGGATGCGGATTGGCGGGACGCGACGGCAACTGTCCCAAGGGAGGCGCGTTCGTGCCCCGAGCAGAGCATTCATTTCGCTGGCCGGTAATGCTCGGCTAAAATAGTGGCCCTGCATCCTGTCGCACCGATTGGTATTGAGAAAGGTCAGTTGCTCYTCCGTCTCCACGCCTTCGGCAACCGTGGTCATGTGCAAGGATTCCGCCATCGATATGATCGATCGGGCAAGCGATGCGCCGTCAGCGCTGCTGGCTACGTCGTTGATGAATGACTTGTCGATCTTGATCACGTCGATCGGGAACTCCTTCAGATAGGAAAGGCTCGAGTAACCCRTGCCGAAGTCGTCAAGTGTCAGCACGACACCAATCTCCTTCAGTTCCTTCAATGCTTTGACCGCGGTTTCCTTGTCGTGCATGAGTACGCTCTCAGTGAGCTCCAGCTCAAGAAATGCCGCATCCAGCCCGCTGTCGGCAAGCGCTGCACGAACGAGGTCCTGCACATTGTCCAGCCGAAACTGCCGCGCCGAGATGTTGACTGCCATGGTCAGGTCTGTGTGGCCCGCATCGTGCCAGGCTTTCGCCTGGATGCACGCGCTGCGCAACACCCACTCGCCGATCGGGATGATGAGGCCCGTCAACTCCGCCAGTGGAATGAAGATGTCCGGCGAGATCAGTCCTATGCCCGGTCGCCGCCAGCGCAACAAGGCCTCAACGCCGCTGACCACCCCACTCTTGAGGTCCACTTTTGGCTGGTAGTGAATTTCCAGTTCGTTACGCATCACGGCCTGGGTCAGCGCATTGACCAACTCGGCCTGCTCTTCCACCTGGACACCCATTTGGGGGGTATACAACTGGAAGCAGTTTCTCCCTTTGTCCTTGGCGACGTACAACGCGGCATCGGAGGTCTTCAGAAGCATCTCGGCGCTAAGGCCATCCTCCGGGAATACGCTGATGCCAATACTTGTCCTCACATGTAGCTCGTGCCCCTCCAACAGGATAGGTGGGACAAACGCGTCGAGGACTTTCTGCGCGGTAATCTCGCCGTCGCCCGGATGGGTCATCGACGACAGCACGATGACGAACTCATCGCCTCCCAGGCGCGCCACGGTATCGACCTCGCGTACAGTCGCCTTTAGTCGTGCCGCCACTGCCTTGAGCAAGTCGTCGCCGACGTGATGCCCGAAATTGTCGTTGATGAATTTAAACCGGTCCAGGTCGAGAATCATGACCCCGACACGGCGGCCGTCGCGCTGCGCGCGGGCGATCGCCTGCGCGATGCGATCGCTCAGCAGGTTGCGGTTCGGCAAGCCGGTGAGTGCATCGTGGTTGGCCATGAACTCGATCTGCGCCTCGTGCATCTTGCGCTCAGTGATGTCCTGTATCGTCCCGCGCAGTGATACGATCTTACCCTGGTCGCGGTTTGCTTCGGCTTGCTGAAAGACGAAACGCTCGCTACCGTCCCTGTGCACGATACGATGCTCCATCCCGAACCTGATGCCCTCGTCGCGCAGGCGCGTGAGTGAATGAATCAAGGGGGGGCGGTCTTCGTCGGACACACATTGCATCAGTGCCTCATCGGTAGCGACGATGCTCCCCTCCTCAAACCCCAGAATCCGATACAGCTCAGGCGACCAAGAACCGTTGGTCATGGTGCTGCCGTACTCCCAGTTGCCGACATGAGCCAGTTGCTGGGCGAAGGCCAAGCTGCCTTCGCTGCGGGCGAGCTCGTCAAGTACGGCGCTGGAACGCAGTAGGTAACGCACGCGATAGCCGAGGAGCTTCCAGCGCATCGGCTTGGACACGAAATCGGTCGCCCCCGCCTCGAACGCACTAGTGATCGATTCGTCATCATCGTTGCCGGTGAGGACGACCACAGGCACACGCTCGCCGCCTGGCAACTTGCGAATGCGCCTGCAGCACTCGAATCCATCCATGCCCGGCATGCTGACGTCCAGCAGAATGATGTCGGGTCGGTGCTGACGAAAAGCTTCGATGCCCTCCGTCCCGCTCTCGGCTTCGCGCACGCTGAAGCCCTCCGGCTCCAAAGCCTCGACCACCAGCATGCGGGTCATCGGATCGTCGTCCACGATGAGGACGGATGGATACTCGCGGGTTTCTATGGTCATGCTACGGTCCTTTCTAGTGCAAGCATCGCAAGGACGCGGTCGAGTTCCTTAACGGCATCGTCGACCCGCGTCTGCGCCGAAACGACCTCGGCGGCACGCGCGAGCTGTTCGATGTCACGGCAGTTCGTCGAAAGCGAAAAAGCGCCGACATTCGCACTGGTCGACTTCAGCGTGTGGGCAGCGTGCCGCAAGGCATCGGCATCATTGGATGCTATGGCCGCGAGCATTGCTGCGACCAGTCGAGGGGCGTCGAGCGCAAAAAGGTCGATGACACGGGTCAATACGTCCGGCCGACCCGGCCGTTGCAGGTCTCGAAGTACCTGCAGGGCCTCGACGTCCAGCGGAGCGGCCACCGATTGGATTTCCGGTGCAGCCGCGGAGACGACCGCCGTCTGCGGGTTCGTACGATCGCTCGGTACGGATTGCGTCCACTTGGCGAGAGCTACCAAAAGGACACTGCGCCGGAAAGGCTTGGACACGTAGTCGTCCATGCCCGCCTCCAGGCAATTCTGCCTGGAGCCGACCCCTGCGTTGGCGGTGAGCCCGATGATGGGTAGACGGCGTGAGCCCGCTTCCGCTTCCCGTCGCCGCAGCTCGGCGCTCGCCTCGAAGCCATCCATTTCGGGCATCTGGCAATCCATCAGGACGACGTCAAAACTGACCGACTCCACCGCCTTCAATGCCTCGAGTCCGTTTTCGGCAACGGTGACGGTGTATTCGGTGTCCTCGAGCATCGCCAGGGCGATCTCCTGGTTGACTAGGTTGTCCTCGGCCAGGAGGACTCGAACGCTTTGCGAGGGCCTGACCTGCGCGTTGGAGGCAGTGGCGGTCGCGAGTACGGAGGCCGTGGCGCCGGGAACACCGAAACCGATCGCCGCAGCCAGGCTTGCGTACAGATCGACGCCGCGTAGCGGTCTGCTCAGACACTGCTCGACGCCCAGCTCACCGGCAAGGCCGCTGCTGTCGGCCGTATCGAACGAGGACAGCATCACGATCTTCAGCGGCGATAGCACGGGATCGGCCCTGATCGCCGCGACCAGCGACATGCCGTCCATCACCGGCATCCTCATGTCGACCAGCGCGACATCGAAGTATTTGCCCTCCGCCGCTGCGGCATGGAGCTTTTCCAGGGCCACGATGCCGTCGCATGCACTGGTGACAAGCATGTTCCACTCGGTACCGAATTCCGCCAGGATGCCCCGATTTGTTTCGTCGTCGTCGACGACCAGCATGCTCATGCCGGCGAGCGAACTGCGTATCGAGGAAAGCTGCGGCTCTACGTCGTCGGTCGGCTGTTCCAGGCGGAACGATGCCGAAAACGTCGACCCCTTACCCGGCGTCGTATGCAACGTAAGCGTGCCACCCATGAGTTCAGCCAGTTGCCGGGAAATGGCAAGACCCAGTCCCGTGCCACCGTACTTGCGCGAGGTCGAACTATCGGCCTGCCGGAAGGGCTGGAACAATGCGGCGGCCACCTCCGGTGCGATACCGATGCCGGTGTCCGAAACCGACATGCATACGGTCTCGTCCGCCTCGGAGCGGCGCACCTCGACGACGATCTCGCCACGTTCGGTAAACTTGATCGCGTTGCTGACCAGATTGGTCAGAATCTGCCTCAGCCGGCCCGGATCGCCGCAGTATCGATCAGCTACATCGTCTCCCATGCTGAAGAGGAGGCTCAGGCCTTTGCGAGTGGCGCTGTGGCTCATCAACGCTATGGTGTCTTCGATGAGCCGACGCAAATCGAATGGGACGTGTTCAAGATTCATCTTCCCCGCCTCGATCTTCGAGAAGTCCAGAATGTCGTCGATGATCGTCAATAGTGCTTCGCCGGAACGATGCGCCGTGTCGACGAAGCGGCGCTGTTTAGGGTTCAGGTCGGTCAGCAGCAATAGCTCGGTTGTGCCCAGCACACCATTCATCGGCGTGCGGATTTCGTGACTCATCTTGGCCAGGAACTCCGACTTGGCGATGGTCGCCGCCTCGGCCTCCTTGGTGGCAAGTTTCAGTTGCGTGTCATTCCGCTCGATAGTCTCCAACATCGCATTGAAGCCTTCGATCAGGACGCCGATCTCGCCCGTCCCGCGCTCGGGGACGCGCAACGACAGATTCCTGCCACTACGGATACGTTCGATGGTCCCAGAAAGTCCGGTGATCGGACGTAGGATGGTAGTACCCAGCTTGGTGTTGGCAATGAGCCCGACAATGACCAGCAGCGACGCAGTCCCCAGGATGAGCGCGAACGATTGCCCCACCGACCGCTGCACCTTCATTACGACAGCATGCTGCTGCTCACTGATGCGTCTTATGCGGACGTCTCCGTAGTGGACCTGCTGGTCGGACATGGCCGTGACGTGCTCGACGATACCGCGCAACGCGCCCTCGCTGGCCAGTGCGCGGGATTTAGCTGTAATGATGCGTTCCGACGCGCTCTCGACGGTGGCGATGAAGTCGTTGATCTCCTTCGCGTCCGTGATGGACTTGGTTTGGCCTGTCTTGAGCAGCGCCGCGGTCAACAGGGCGCCATTCACCCGTAGTTCGGTGTTCTCCGCTCTTACGCCAGCTTCCTGCATATGTAATTCGTTGACTGACTCGCTGGCCGTCAGATCCGTGACATTGTTGTGCAGCTCAAGGATGTCGACGGTCAGCTTGGATCCGGAGTGCTTGACCTCATCGGCGTTCTGCAGGAACAGGTTGGCTGCGGCAAGCGTACGGCGATCGTTCAAGGCGCGTAGGTCAATCGCGTCGATATTCTCGGAGATGCGCCCAATCACTGCATTGAGATCGGAAAGCGTTCTTTCCTTCGCTTCCCGGTATTTCGTATCCGAACTGCCGGGGAGGAACACCTCCGCGCGCATGGCGATCAGGCCATTGTCGCCAAGTGCATCCGCCCCTATCGCCGACACGACATCCTGCAATTCCCTGGTGACGTTGGCCTCCACGCTCCCCCGGTCCAAGTTTTCCACGAAGCCGGCGGCCGCCGCCATTCGCTCTTTTAGCGGGGATAGGCGGTACCGGTTTGTCACCGACTGGATTTCACCAACGATAATGATCATGTCTTTCACGTGCGACCGTATGTCCGTAAGCCGCTTCGTCGCGTCTCCCGAGGCCAGGCTCTCCCGCTGAGCTTCGGCAACCACGGCTTCGGCACGCGTATTCAGCGCATCGATATGTGCCCCGATGACGCGAAGCGCGTAATCGATCTTGTGCAACGAATCGTTGACATCGACGGACTCGGATCGGAAGATGTCCGTGTCGCTCAGGCGTGCGCTTACCGCCTTGTCCATGAGACGTTGCATGTCCTTGAACTTCAGTGGCTTGAACTCGTCATCCTCCTGGTCCGTGCGAAGGATATCGGTGGTGATGGCGTCGATGGTCGCGATGTGCGCGCTGATGACGGCCGAAAATTGTTTCTGCTGAATTGTGTCCTTGGACGTGCCGAGTCTCAGGAAGTCGCTCGACAACTTTTCCGTCGTACGAACGAGTTCGTTGGTCGCTAACTGAAGCGGCACCGACTCGCCGGTGAGCCTGTCCACGCTCGAGGCGACATCCTTCAGCGCGATCAGGCTGGCTGTAGCGATCGCCATCATACCGAGCAGCAGCAATGCTGTGCCGGCAATCAGTTTTGTCTTGATGCGCACAACACCTCGATTCCTATCGCGTAGTGAGATCGGTCAGCCTGGGTATCGTCTTGATAGCGGTAATCTTCCCATCGGCGATCATGGTCAAGAAAACCGCTGTCGATGCCTGATGGCTTTGGGGGGTGAAACTCACCCGGATGCCGCCTAGATCCCGGTCGTGCATGGATWCGAGTGCGTCGACCATACCCGCACGCGTCAGGGCCGGGCCCGCCTTCTCCAACGCCATCGCCAGCACCTTGGCGGTGATGCAACCTTCGAAGTTGACGAAACCAAGATCCTGTCGAGGGAGCTGTTTTGCCAGAAGCGCTTCGCACTGTTGGACGAGGGGGAGGCTCTTGTCGCCTGGGAACGGTACGACCTGGGATACGACCACGCCATTACCGCCTGCGCCGATCAGTTTTACGAGATTGTCGGTACCAACGAAGGACACTGTCGCGAGACTCGCCTTCAGCTTCTGTGCCCTGGCACTCGCGATGAACGCGGATAGAGGCGCGTAGGGGCCGACCATGATCACGACATCCGGGTCGGCGCCGATCAGGGTCGCCAGCCCGCCATTGACCGCGTTGGTGCCGCGCTGGAAGGCGGCTTTCGCAATGACCTCCAATCCATGCCGCTTCAATGCTCTTTCCGTTCCATGCAGGCCCGCGAGGCCAAAGCTGTCGTCCTGGTAAAAGACGGCGAACCGCTTGGCGCCCCTGTCTTCGATAAAGCGCGTCACCAATACGTCCAATTCGTCGTCGTAACTGGCGCGGATATTGAAGACCTCCGGAATGACCGGCTGGCGAAGCGCCATCGCACCGGAGAAAACGCCGATCAGCGGCGTCTTCGTTTCCTTGACGATCGGCAGTACCGCGTTAGCGGTGGGCGTGCCGACAAAACCGAACAAGGCGAAGATCTTTTCGTTTTCGATCATCTTCAGCGTCGCGTCGATCGCCTTGTCAGGCTCGTAGGTGTCGTCGTCGACCAGGAGGTCGATCTGCCGCCCGTGGATGCCGCCGTTCGCGTTGATATCGGCGAAGACCGCCGTGGCGCCGGAACGCATCCCCTGACCGAGACCGGACGCCGCGCCGGTTTGGGCGTTGACCATTCCCAAGCGAATACGAGATTCGGTCAGACCTTGGTCGGCCGCCCGCACCGGAACTAGGAACATCACACTCATCACCAAGCCGGCAGCCATCGTTCTGAGCATGATTTTTCCTGTCATCGGTTACGTTCGGTGATGTGTTCTTTCCTGGGAGCCCGGTTAAGCCATCCTAGTCCTGTCAAGAACGAAGATGTCGGTTCCGCGTGAAACCAGACAGGGCCGGTTCCAAATGCACCAATTCGGCACGATAGCGCTCGACCCGATCAGCCGCTCGAGCGAGTATGTGTGCACGACTTTGAGAAGCGACACGACACATGGTTCTAAACGCACCCGAAAACCGAGACCAGCGGTCCATGCGTGGCGCTTATCTAAGGAGACAACAGCGATGTCGTTGGTCGGCGATCTAGGTGCGGCTGCTTTAAGCCTTAAGCCTCGTCGCAGTACGAACGCACGATCGCCATTCCGTGATCGGCCGCGTATGACTTGATGGCCGCTGCTTGGTTGGCTGGCGAGTATTCCTGACGCTCAGTCGACATTCGTGCAACCCAAATCACTCCGGACGATGTGGGAGCTGAACCGGGTGACTTGGCGGCCCCCTGGTGTCTCCTGCGCGTTTGCGCTACGCCGGTCGCTATCACGGCGCAGCCGAAGTACGTTCTTAAACACAGATGTGCTTTACGTGTGCCGCGCCCAGTGTGCCGACGAATGAGGGGTCCACGGCTGATTCGACGGGAATGAGATCACTAGAGCGAGCTGCGCAGCAGCTTATTCATGGAACTCAACAAGAATCGTCCCGGTGGCCACAGCGGTTCTCCGCAACTGGGGAACCTCTCTTCGCGAGCTGGAAATCTGGATACGCGGAGATGCCCTATCATCCTTTTGGCACGCAGATAGCCGTGTTGGGAAGGGAATGTTAACGTTCGAAGCGAGCGTCGATCGTCTGCGCCGCGCTTCATTGGCGAACGCGCTGGGAGACCGGCAAGTGTTGCTGACTGCCGACACACGTGAGACGGACAGAAAGTGGCGTTACCTAATTATTGCCGACGACGCTAGCGCCGCTGCCGAAGCTGAGGCCGGAGTAACAG
>NZ_JBFUJE010000131.1:0-9313 GCF_056401535.1 Luteibacter sp. P4_E6
CGGTACCGCTGTGCCGTGGAGGCTGTCCAGCAGGGCTTCGAATTCGTCGTCGCTGATGGCGTTGGGGTCGGCGGCCGGCGCGACGGGCGTCGCCGCGGCTGGTATCGCCGCTGAAGCGGCTCCCACAGGGACAGCTTCGGCGCCGGGGGCGCCGGTGCCGTAGAGCGAATCCAGTAGTGCCTCGAACTCGTCGTCGTTGATCGTGCCCGAGGGCGCCGAGGTCGGTGCGCGATCGTTGCGCGCGGCGTCGAGCATCGCTTCGAATTCGTCTTCGATCGGATCGTAGGCACGCGGCGACGACGGTGCCGATACCGCGGGAGCGGATGTCGTCGCCGGCGACAAGGCCACCGGCGGCGCGGAACCGGTGCGACCCGGAATCAGCAGGCGATCGAGTACCGAGCGTGGTGCGGGCTCGGCGGGCACTCCCGCGTCGGCCGCACGCATCATGTCGTTGAGGAGGTCCAGCGACTCGAGCAACGCATCCATGAAACCGGGGTTCAACACCACCGCGCCATTACGGGCCTCGTTGAGGAGGTCCTCGGCGCGATGGCACAGCTCCACCATGGCATTGAGGCCAAGGAAGCCCGCACCGCCCTTCACGGTATGGAACGCGCGGAAGACCGCGTTCAGTAGCTCGGCGTCTCCCGGCGAGGCTTCGAGGTCCACGAGCTGTTCGCCCAGGCTCTCGAGCAGTTCGCGTGCTTCGATCAGGAAGACATTGAGCAGCTCGTTGTCCAGCTCCACGCTCATACGGCGCTCAGAACCCGAATTCGCTGAGCAGTCGATCCACTTCGTCCTGGCTGACCTTGTCCGCGGCCGGTGCGTGGCTGCCGCCCGCGAGTGAACCGGTGAGGCGCACCAGTTCGACCAGCGACGATTCCACCTTGGCCATGAACGCCTCGACCTGCGCGACGCGCTGACCCGAGAGATCCTGCCAGGACTGCGCTTCGACCATCTCGCCCAGGCCGATGTCGCAGCTCTGCGCGAAATCGCCGACGCGTACGGCAAGCGCCGTGGCGTTGGGTGCGAAGGACGGATCGGCGTGGTCCATGACCAGCACTTCGTCGGCCTGTTTGGCCAGCGCCTGTGCCTGCGGACGCAGTTTGTCGCTGAAGTCGAGCGTGCGGTGGGCAGCCTGGGAGCTCATTTCGAGCACGTCGCGCAGGTGTTTGCGCGCATCGCTCATGTTGCCCGGCACGCCATCGCTGGAGATGTCGGAGGCAAGGCGGCGGACCGACTCGTGGAGATCGCGCGCGAGATGGCCCAGGGCCAGGAACAGGTGTTGTTCGCGGCTGCGCAGCAGGCGGTCGAGCGCCTGTTCGAAGGCAACACTGTCATCGGCGTCGAGCAACTCGCGCAGCTCGGGAACGACCTCGTGGCCGGCGGTAAGCATGGTGTTCATTGTCATTCCCTTAGCCCGCAGCCGCGGCGAGTCGTTCGAAGATCTTGTCGAGCTTTTCCTTCAGCGTGACCGCCGTGAACGGCTTGACCACGTAGCCGTTCACGCCACTCTGCGCCGCGGCGATGATCTGGTCGCGATTGTTCTCGGCCGTCACCATCAGCACCGGCATCGACTTCAGCGCGGCATCCGCGCGGATAGCGCGAAGCAGCTCGATGCCCGTCATGTTGGGCATGTTCCAGTCGGTCACCACCAGGTCGAAGGGCTGGGCGCGCAGCATCACGAGCGCCGCGTTGCCGTCTTCAGCCTCCTGGATGAGGGTGTTCGTAAATCCCAGCTCGACCAGGAGGTTCCTGACGATGCGTCGCATGGTGGAAAAATCGTCCACCACGAGGATCTTCATGTTCTTGTCCAAAACTCGTCTCCGCCTGACTGCGCGTTCTTACCGGCGACGGCACCGTAATGCCGTCAATGCTTTTCTTTCCAACCCGTCATGCGTGCGCGGAGGCGGATCAGGGCCTGGCCATGGATCTGGCACACCCGCGATTCGCTCACACCCAGCACCGCACCGATTTCCTTCAGGTTGAGCTCTTCATCGTAGTACAGCGACATCACCAGCTTCTCGCGCTCGGGCAGGCCATCGATGGACTGCGCCAGCGCATCGCGCAAGCCGTCCTGCTCGAAGATCCCTTCCGGACCCGCGGCGTCGGGGTCCGCGACATCGATCGCCGCGCCTTCGTCGCCTTCCGGCGCCGTAAGGCTGAGCAACCGCGCGCTCGCCGCGTCGGCCAGAATCTGGTTGTACTCCATGGCGTCGATACCAAGCCGCTTCATGACCTCGGCGTCTTCGGCATCCCCACCCGTTTCGTTCTCGATCTGCCTCGTTACTTCAGCCACTTCGCGCAACTTTCGATGCACGGAGCGCGGGGTCCAGTCCGTCTTGCGCAGTTCGTCCAGCATCGCGCCACGTATGCGGATACCCGCATAGGTCTCGAAACTGGCCGCGCGAGTCGGCGAGTAATTTCTTGCTGCCTCGAGCAGTCCGATCATTCCGGCCTGCATGAGGTCGTTCGCATCCACGCTTGGCGGCAGCCGACCCATCAGGTGATAGGCGATCCGGCGCACCAGCGGCGCGTGGGTTCGTACCAGTTGATCCGCCGGGATTCGCGTGACTTCAAGGTATTCGGTCGCAACGCTCACAGTGGCAGCCCTCCTCCCAGATGAGACCGCTCGGCAAAAAAGCCGATGCGACCCTGAGCACGGGGTTCGGGTTCACCCCATGTATCGACCGACCTGGCCAAATTCTTGAATMCGACGGCAGATCGGCTGCTCGGCCAGACGTCGACCACGGCCGACTGGCGGCGGATAGCCTGACGCAGGTACTCGTCGTGCGGGACCATCCCCATGAAATCCAAGGAAACATCCAGGAACCGGTTGGTCACCCGGGACAGCTTCTCGAACAACTGGCGGCCTTCCTGGGCGTGGCGGACCATGTTGGCGACGATGCGGAAGCGGTTCACGCCGAACTCGCGGCTCATGACCTTGATCAGGGCATAGGCGTCGGTGAGTGAAGCCGGCTCGTCGCACACCACCACCACCACCTCGTCGGAAGCGGCGGCAAACATGGACACGCTGTCCGAGATGCCGGCGGCGGTATCGACGATCAGGTACTCGGGGGCGATCGGGTATTCGTCGAACGCGCGGATCACGGCAGCGTGCTCGATGTTCGGCAGCTGGGCCATGCGGCGCGCCCCGGACGTGGCCGGAATCACCTTCAGGCCATGCGGCGCCTGGAGGATCAGGTCCTCGATGCGGCACTCGCCCTCGAGCATGTGCCCGAGGTGGCGCGTCGGCTGAAGACCCAGCAGCACGTCGATGTTGGCCATGGCGAGGTCGGCGTCGAGCAGGACGACATCGCGTCCGCCCATCGCCAGTGCCATGCCGAGATTGACCGCCACGGTGGTCTTGCCGACACCGCCCTTGCCGCCAGCGATAGCGATGCTGCGCGTGGGGCGACGGTCGTCAAGCCAGTTGAGGCCGGCGGCCTGGGTGCTATCGACGTGTGTGGTCATGAAGGAATTCACTGCCGTGAAAGAGTGTGCGGTTGCGGTAGTCACGTTTTGCGGGTCCCCGATCAGGCGTGCGCGGGCGCCGCGATGCCGAATCGATCGGCAAGTATGGCGTCGTCGGGCTCCTCGTTGCGCTGCTTGAGCAACTGGGCTGCCAGGCAGACCAGCTTGCGCGCATCGGCGGAGGCGATGTCTTCGGGCACGCGCTGCCCGTCGGTGGTGTAGTCCAGCGGCATAGCGTGGCGAATGAGTGCTGACAGGGCGCCACCGATCAGCGGTGCCTCGTCGAGCTTGGTAAGGATGGCCGTCTGCGGCGACAGCGGCGCGTAGGAGCGGATCGCGTTGTCGATCGCCTGGGCCTGTGCATTGGCGGYGAGCACCAGGCAGACGCGGAGGTTCGAGGTAGCGCGCAGCGTATCGAACTGCTGCTGCAGCTTGGGATCGTTACCGGCCATGCCGGCGGTGTCGACCAGGACCGTGTGCTTGCTGCGTAGCTGGAGGAGCACGTTGCGCAGGCTGTCGGCGTCGTGTGCGTTATACACGCGCACGCCGAGCAGGCGGCCGTAGTGCTCCAGCTGCGCACCGGCACCGATACGGTACTGGTCGGCGCTGATCAGGGCGACATTGGAGGCGCCATGACGAAGCACGGCGCGGGCAGCAAGCTTGGCAATGGTGGTCGTCTTGCCAACGCCGGTGGTGCCGACCAGCGCGGTGATGCCGCCACCGACCGTGTCGAAATTACGCCCGCTGGTGCGGATGTTGCGCGAGAGGATGCCCAGCGGCAGGTAGCGAGCCTGCTCGGAGGTCATGTCGGCGGGCAACTCGGCGCACAGCGCGCGTGCCACGTCGCCGTCGATACCCAGGCGGGTCATCTCACGAAGGACGCGGGCGCGCAGCGGCTGCTCGCGGTCCATCTGGTTCCAGGCCAGCGTGGAGAGCTGCACTTCCAGCATCTCGCGCAGGTTGTTGATCTCGGCGCGCACGCCATTCACGGCGGAGTCGCTGTTCGGGCTTACCGTCGCGGCGCGAACCACGTCGGCCACGCTGGAGGCGAGGGCCGCGCTGGACTGGCGCTGCGGCGCGTTGGGGTTCGTGCCGACCTTGGTCGCGCGCTCGACGGCAGCAGCCGTGGCGGCGCGGGCCTGGTCGATGCGTGCGGCGCGGTCGCTGTCGCGTGTGGCGCGGATCGGCGCCAGCGCAGCGGCATGCTTCGCTGCGGTCTCTTCCGCGGTCGGCGGCTCGAAGGCGAAGCCCGCTTCGCGGACCAGCGCTTCGTCGTAGTCGAGCGCAGCGATGATCTCGATACCGTCGTCCATCCGACGCGTGGACAGGATCACGGCGTCCGGGCCCTGCTCATCCCGAACCTGGCGCATGGCCTGGCGCATATCGGCAGCAACGAATCGTTTGATTTTCATGCGTTAGATCCTCTCGTCCTATCGTCCGAGGGCCGTCACCAGCTTGACGCGGCGGTTGTCCGGAACCTCGTTATAGGCAAGTACATGCAGGTTTTGGGCCACATGCCGAGTGAAGCGTGAAAGCCACGGACGAAGTGCCGGCGAGACCAGCAGGACGGCCGGTTCACCGGCCGCTTCCTGACGTCGCGCCGCCTCGGCCACGTTCTGCTGCAAGCGGTCGGCGAGACCCGGCTCGATGGCCGCGCCCGCGGGACCGCCGCCCTGTAGGGACTGTAGAAGAATCTGCTCCAGTTCCGGCGCCAAAGTAATGACGGGGACCTCAGTTCCGAGGCCCGCGATCTCCTGCACGATCTGTCGGCCAAGCGTGACCCGGACGCTGGCGGCAAGGACGCCGGGATCCTGACTCTGACCGGCATGCTCGGCGAGCGACTCGACGATGCCGCGGAAGTTGCGGATGGGCACGCGCTCGGCGAGCAGGTTCTGTAGCACCTTGACCACGGCGCCAAGCGACAGGCGCTTGGGCACGAGGTCTTCGACCAGCTTCGGCGTCTGCTGCGCAAGGCGGTCGAGCAGCTGCTGCACGTCCTGATGGCCGATGAGTTCGTGGGCGTGGTTCTGCAAAATGTGCGAGAGATGCGTAGCGATCACGGTGGCCGGATCGACCACCGTATAGCCCAGCGTCTGAGCATGTTCGCGCAGGCCCGGCTCGATCCATACGGCATCGAGCCCAAAGGCCGGGTCCCGCGTGGCGATACCGTTGATCGTGCCGTGCACGCGGCCCGGATCGATCGCCAGCATGCGCTCGGTGTGGATTTCTGCCTCGCCCATCGGCACGCCCATCAGCGAGATGCGATAACCGTGCGGCGAGAGGTCGAGGTTGTCGCGAATGTGCACGGACGGCACCAGGAAGCCCAGCTCCTGTGAGAGCTTGCGGCGCACCGACTTGATCCGCGCCATCAGTTCGCCACCCTGCGCCTTGTCGACCAGCGGGATCAGGCGATAACCGACTTCCAGGCCGATGGTGTCCACCTGGGCGACGTCTTCCCACGAGAGCTCGAGGCGCTCGCCCGGGGGTGTCGACTCCAGCGCGAGTTCGGTACCCGGTGCAGGGGCGGCGCCCAGCGTGCCGCCGTCGGCGAGACGGTCCTTGTTCTGCTGGAGCTTCCACGCGCCGAAGCCGGCGGCGGCCGCGAGCAACAGGAACGGCAGGTTCGGCATGCCCGGCACGAGGCCCATCGCGCCAAGTACGGCAGCGGCGACGCCCAGCGCCTTCGGCTGGCCGAACAGCTGCCCCATGACGTGCTTGCCCATTTCCTGGGACTTGGACACGCGGGTGACGATGACCGCCGTGGCGATTGAGAGCATCAGGCCCGGCACCTGCGCGACCAGGCCGTCGCCGATGGTCAGCAGTGTGTAGGTGCGCGCGGCCTCCGAAGCGGACAGGCCGTGCTGCAGCATGCCGATGAAGAAGCCGCCGATGATATTGATGGCGAGAATGAGCATGCCGGCCGTGGCGTCGCCGCGGACGAACTTGGACGCACCATCCATCGAGCCGTAGAAGTCCGCTTCCTCGCGCACTTCCTGGCGGCGCTCGCGCGCCTGTTCCTGGGTGAGCAGGCCGGCATTGAGGTCGGCGTCGATCGCCATCTGCTTGCCTGGCATCGCGTCGAGGGTGAAGCGTGCCGTGACCTCGGAAACGCGCGTGGCGCCCTTGGTCACGACCACGAAGTTGATGATGGTGAGGATGGCGAACACCACGAAACCGACAGCGAAATTGCCGCCGATGACGAACTCGCCGAAGGCCTCGATCACCTTGCCGGCAGCGCCCGGGCCGTTATGGCCGTGCAGCAGCACCACGCGCGTGGAGGCGATGTTCAACGCCAGGCGCAGCAAGGTGGCGAACAGCACCACGGTCGGGAACGAGGCCAGCTCCAGCGGCCGCATCACGTACATGGTGGCCAGCAGGATCACCAGCGACAACGCGATGTTGAAGGTGAACAGCAGGTCCAGCATGAAGGGCGGCAGCGGCAGCATGAGCATGCCGAGCATGACCAGCATGACCACGGGCGCGGCGATGCCCCGCCGGCCGATCTGCCGGAACGTGCCCATGAGCGTGGTCGTAGCTGCCATCGTCACTTATCCATACGGTAGGGGCCGAGCAGTTCAGGATCGATGTCCTGCTCGGGCAGATCGGGCGGGAGATCGCCGACGGCGATCGCCTGCTTCAGGCGGAACACATAGGCCAGGATCTGGGCCACGGCGACGTACAGTGCCGAGGGGATCTCGCGACCGACTTCCGTCGTTGCATACAAGGCGCGTGCCAACGGCGCCGCTTCGACGACAGGAATCTTCGCCGCACCCGCCACATCGCGGATTTGCTGGGCCAGGACGTCCACACCCTTTGCTACGACTCGCGGCGCGCCCATTTTCACTTCGTCGTATTTGAGGGCGACGGCGAAATGGGTCGGGTTGACCACGATCACATCCGCCGTAGGAACGTCTTCCATCATGCGTCGACGCGACATCTGCAGCTGCATCTGACGGATTTTCGACTTCAGTTCCGGACTACCGTCGCTTTCCTTGTGCTCGTCCTTCACCTCCTGCTTGGTCATGCGCATCTTCTTGGTGAAGCTGAAGGCCTGCCAGGGTGCATCGACCAGGGCGATCAGCCCCAGCGCGCAGGCGAAGATCAGCGACGCGTGACCGAGCACGCCAAAGGTATGGGCAATGCCCTCCTTCACCGGACCGCTACCCACCGAGTACATCTCTTGCGTGGTGCGGTTGAGGAACCAGACCAGCGCGCCGCCGATCAGGATCAGCTTCAGCAGAGACTTGCCCAGCTCGACCAGGCCGTTCATCGACACGAGGCGGCTGAACCCCTTGATCGGGTCCAGGCGGTCGAACTTCGGTACCAGGGCTTCGAAGGAGAAGTTCAGGCCGCCCATGAGCGTGGGTGCGGCGATGGCAGCGACCGCAGTGACGGTGAACACGGGGCCGAGCAGCTTCAGGCCCTCGCCGGCCGCGGTCATCAGCGCTCGGGTGATGCCGTTGGCGGCGAACAGGTCGTCGCGGCCGTAACGCAGGCCGACGTGCATGATGTTGGCCGCGTGCACGGCCATCTGGTCGCGCGAGGCGATCATCGAGGTCACGCCCGCCAGGACCACCACGGCGGTGGAAAGGTCGCGCGAGCGCGGCAGGTCGCCCTTCTCTCGCGCTTCGCGAAGTCGTTTGTCACTAGGTGATTCGGTTTTATCTTCCTGGTCGGACTCACTCACGGCGAGGACCTCCCGACCAGTCCACGCATGGCTTCCCAGGCGTCCGTCTGCAGTGAATCCCAGGCACTCGGCAGGCCGCGAAGCGCAAGCCATACGGCGATGATGCCGAGGCAGATGGTGATCGGGAACCCGACCGCGAAGAGGTTCATCGACGGCGCCGAACGGCTGATCGCACCGAAGCCGAGGTTGACCACGAGCACGGCGGTGAGCGCCGGCAACGCGACGCGCACGGCGCCGGCGAACAGGTGGCTGGCGAACTCCAGAATGCCCCAGAGGCCCTCGGCACCGATGCCGTGGTCGCTGACCGGCATCGTCCGGAAACTGTCGGCAAGCAGGCTGATCAGTTGAAGGTGGCCGTTCATCACCAGGAACAGCAGGGTCACGATCATCGTGTAGAACTGGCTGAGCACCGGCGTGGAGCCACCGACACCGGGGTTGACCACTTCAGCGAAGCCCAGGCTCATGGCCTGCGAAACGAACTGGCCGCCAAACGCCACCGCCTCGAACACGATCTTGAGGATGAAGCCGAGCCCCGCGCCGATCAGCACCTGCTGGGCCAGGGTCGCGACGCCTTGCGCGGAGAGCGGGTGGATGGACAACGGCGCCAGCGGCGCCAGAGTCACGGTCAGCAGGATCGCAAGGCCCATCTTGATGCGCACGGGAATCGTGGTCGCCCCCAGCACCGGCGCGACGAGTAGCAGGCCGGAAATGCGGGCCATCGCCCAGCACGCCGCGCCCACCCACCCTTCGAGCTGGTTCAGGTCGATCGGCATTAACGCACCGCCTGGGGCAGGCTTTCGATAAGGGTGCGGGTGAAGGTCACCAGGGTGCGCAGCATCCAGGGGCCGGTGATGATCATCACAAGCGCCATGGAAATCAGCTTCGGAATGAAGCTGAGGGTCTGTTCGTTGATCTGCGTGGCGGCCTGCACCATGCCGATGATCAGGCCGACCGCCAGCGCGGTGAGCAGCAGCGGCGCACCGACCAGCATGGCGATGTGCAGCGCCTGCTGGCCAAAGGCGATAACGGATTCCGGCGTCACTGGTAGAAGCTCCCCGCCAACGTGCCCAGCAGTAGTGTCCAGCCATCGACCAGGACGAACAGCATGATCTTGAACGGCAACGAGATGATCATCGGCGAGACCATCATCATGCC
>NZ_JBFUJE010000132.1:0-9289 GCF_056401535.1 Luteibacter sp. P4_E6
CGTTACGAGCCGATCCACGACGCGTCCGGCAACGTGATCGGCGCCTGGTTCGTTGGTGTCGAGATCACCAGTGAGATGGCCAATCTTTCCCAGGAGATCGCCTCGATCCACATCGGCCAAAGCGGCTATTACTCGGTTATCGATGCCAGCGCCGGCAAGCGCTACGGCACGTTCATCGTGGATCCGATGATGAAGGATGCCGCCGCCCGGATCGACGGTGCGGCGCTGAAAGTGATGGATGTGGACGGTCAGCCGGTGTTCGGCCGCATGCTGTCAGGCAAGCAGGGCGAATTGCGTTACAGCGCCAGCGCGGACGGCCATACGGTGGATCGTCTTGCCATCTATGCCACCGATCCGGCCTGGAGCTGGCTGGTCGCCGGCACCGTTGACATGGACGAACTGTATGGGCCGGTGCGACATCTGCGCATGGTGGCGATCGGTACCGCTATCGGCATGGTCGCCGTGCTTTGCCTGCTGCTCTTCATCGCGATCCGTGCGCGTATCACCCGGCCGCTGTCGCACGCGGTCGAAGCGGCCAGGCGGCTTGCCGAGGGTGACCTTACGGCACGCCTGGAGACCACGCGTGGCGACGAAATCGGTCAGTTGATGCGTTCCATCGACGGCATCGGCGACGGACTCGGCGACATCGCCCGCTCCGTGCGCAAGGCGGCGGCGAGCATGGCGGGAAGCACGTCGGAAATCGCGGCGGGTAACGCCGATCTGTCCACGCGCACCGAAACCCAGGCGCACGAGTTGCAGATGACGGCGTCGAGCCTCGACGAGTTGACGCGTACCGTGCGTGACAACGCCGGCAATGCAGCGCGCGCCAGTACGCTGGCCGAACATGCCAGCGTCGCCGTACAGCAGGAGGCGGGCGCGATGCAGGGGGCGGTCGAGGCGATGAACGGCATCCAGGCCTCCGCCCAGCGTATTGCGGACGTCATCGGCATCATCAACGGGATCGCCTTCCAGACCAACATCCTGGCGTTGAATGCGGCTGTCGAGGCCGCTCGCGCCGGCGAGCAGGGCAGGGGCTTCGCCGTAGTAGCCGAAGAGGTGCGCAACCTCGCCCAGCGCAGTGCGACGGCGGCGAAGGAGATTGAATCGCTGATCACCGAATCGGTCGAGCAGGTTGACGCTGGCCATGGCCTGGTCACCGAAGCGGGCCGCAACATGACGACGGTGCTCGGCCGTATTCGTGACGTGGCCGACCTGATGGGCAGCATCAGCCGGGCGACGAACGATCAGTCCGAGCAGATCGGCCGAATCAACCACGCCGTCTCGCGCATGGACGATTCGACCCAGCAGAACTCGGCGCTGGTGGAGGAGGCCGCTGCTGCGGCAAAGAGCCTGGAGGATCAGGCGGGCGAGTTGGCGCGGGTGGTGGAAGTGTTTCGGTTGTAACGGAGGAGCACCGGCGAGTAGGAGCATCGCCGATGAATCGGCTCCTACCCCGATGAATCGGCTCCTACCGAGCGGGATGCTGCGACCTGCTCGGTAGGAGCCGCTTCAGCGGCGAAGGGTGCTCGCGATCACGCGTGTTGCGCGATCAACCTTCCAGCTCTTCCCACCGCGCGAATGCGGTATCCAGCTCGGCCTGAACCTTCGCCAGTTCCTCGTTGCCGCGAGTGATCGCCGCGGCATCCTGCTGGAAATATTTCGGATCGTTCATCGCCGCCGTGCGTTTCGCGATCTCGGCCTCGAGCTGCTCCAGCTTCGCCGGCAGGAGATCCAGCTCGCGCTGCTCCTTGAACGACAGCTTCTTCTTCGGTGCGGTAGCGACTACCGGTGCCGGCGCCGGCGTGGGCGCCGGTGCGGACTTCGCATTCGATGCACGCGCCGCGGCGATGATCGGCTTCTGACGCAACCATTCGGTATAGCCGCCGATGTACTCGCCGACCTGGCCATCGCCCTCGAGCACCAGGGTGCTGGTCACCACGTTGTCGATGAAGTCGCGGTCATGGGACACGAGCAGAAGCGTGCCGGTGTAATCGCCGAGCAGCTCCTCGAGCAGTTCCAGCGTTTCCACGTCGAGGTCGTTGGTCGGCTCATCCATCACCAGCAGGTTGGACGGCTGGGCGAACAGCTTGGCCAGCAGCAGGCGGTTGCGCTCGCCACCGGAGAGACGGGTGATCGGCGCGCGCGCACGTTCCGGCGAGAACAGGAAGTCCTGCAGGTAGCCGATGATGTGCTTGCGCTGGCCGTTGAGCTCGATGTACTCGCGGCCTTCGGCCACGTTGTCCAGCGCGTTCAGGGTGTCGTCGAGCGTGGAGCGGTGCTGGTCGAAGTAGGCGATCTGCAGGCCCGTACCGAGCGTCACTTCACCCTGCTGAGGTTTGAGCTCGGCAAGCAGGATCTTCAGTAGCGTGGACTTGCCCGCGCCGTTCGGTCCCATGATGCCAACGCGGTCGCCGCGCATGATGGTGGTCGAAATATCGCCCAGCAGCGTGCGGCCGCCGTAGGCCTGGGTGATGTGCTTGGCGTCGACCACCTTGCGTCCACCCGCCTGCGCAACCGCGAGCGTGATCTTGGCCGTACCCGACTGCTCACGACGCTCGGCGCGCTCGTTGCGCAGCGCCTTCAGCGCGCGCACGCGGCCTTCGTTACGGGTCCGTCGTGCCTTGATGCCCTGGCGGATCCAGACTTCTTCCTGGGCCAGCTTGCGATCGAAGTGCGCGACGGCCTGGGCTTCCGCATGCAGGCGCTCTTCGCGGCGGCGCAGGTAATTGTCGTAGTCGCCCGGCCAGCTGGTCACGTTGCCGCGGTCGATCTCGACGATGCGCGTGGCCAGTGAACGCAGGAAGCTGCGGTCATGGGTGATGAAGACGATGCTGCCGCTGAAGTTCTTCAGGAAGGTTTCGAGCCAGGCGATCGCCTCGATGTCGAGGTGGTTGGTCGGCTCATCGAGCAGGAGCAGGTTGGGGTCCCGCACGAGTGCCTGACCCAGTAGCACGCGCCGTTTCATACCACCGGAGAGGTCGGCGAAATCGGTATCGGCGGGTAGCTCCAGCCGCTCGATCACCTGCTCCACGCGCGACTCGAGGTCCCAGGCGTTCAGCGTCTCGATCTTCGTCTGGACTTCGCCCAGCGCGTCCATGTCGCCCGCTTCGAGCGCGTGATGGTAGCGGGCGAGCAGATGACCCAACTCGCCCAGGCCATCGGCCACGACGTCGAACACACTGCCCGTGGTGTCCTGCGGCACTTCCTGGGTCAGGCGGGCGATGCGGGTGCCGCCCTGCAGGCGGATCTCGCCGTCGTCGGCATGGATTTCGCCGGCGATCAGCTTGAGCAGGGTGGACTTTCCGGCGCCGTTGCGCCCGACGATGCAGACACGCTCGCCGGCATCGAGGGAAAGATTGACCTGTTCGAGCAGGAGCGGGCCGCCGACGCTGTAGTCGACATTGAGGAGTTGGATAAGGGACATCCGCCCATTCTACCCGCCCGGGGCCCTCAAGGCTCTTGTGGGAGCCGATTTATCGGCGATGGGTGCTTGAGGCAACCTTGCCCGCTGGCGCGGGATCGCCGATGAATCGGCTCCTACAGAGGTAGGTGCGATCAGGCGGTATCGACCTTGTAACGCGTGTGCTGGCGCCAGGTGACCCCGGGCCGCAGGATCGCTCCTTCGGACTCCGGCGAGTTGACCTGGTCGGGAAAGGCCTGGGCCTCCAGGGCGAAGCCGGCGAACGGGCCGTACGGCTCCGGGTCGCGGCTGGGCTGGCCGGTGAGCTTCTGGCCACTGTAGAACTGCAAGCCCGGCCGATCCGTCTCAACCGTCAGGCGACGACCACTCGAGGGTTCACTGACGACCGCCACCGTTCGCAGCGCCGAGCCCGTCGGTCCACGCGGGATGTAGCAGTGATCGAACCCGCCGACGAGGCGAAGTTGTGGATCGGGCCAATGCAGGCGCGATCCGATCGGCGCCGCGTCGCGGAAATCGAACGCGGTGCCCGCCACGTGCTGCCGGCCAACCGGAATCGCCCCCGCGTCGATGGCAAGGAACTCGTCCGCATCGATCCGGATGACGTGGTCGCGGATATCCGGCCGACGGTCATTGAGATTGAAATAGGGGTGGGCGGTGAGGCTCAACGGGGTCGGCGCATCGGACGTGGCTTCGTACTGGAGGTCCAGCGTGCCGTCGTCGTCGAAACGGCAGCGGAGTTCCACGCGTACCTCGCCCGGGAAGCCGCCGTCGCCCTCAGGTGAAACCAGGCGCATCACCAGCGACTCGCCGTCCGCTTCCACGTCCCAGCGCTGCAGGTGGAAACCGTACTGGCCGCCATGCAGATGGTTGCCACCGTCATTGCGGTCTACCTTGTAGTCGATGCCATCGAGGCGAAAACGCCCGCCGCGTATGCGGTTGGCCCAGCGACCGACGATGGCGCCCATGTAGGCATTCGAGTCGAGGTACTGCTGCGCCGTGGCATGGCCGAGCAACACCTCGCCCAGGCGCCCCTGGCGATCGGGCGATTGCCAGCCGAGCAACGTGCTGCCGAGATCGGTGATGTCGATCTGCGCATCGCTCGCGTTGCGCAGGGTCCAGCGGTGGAGCGGTCGGCCGTCGGGAAGCTGGCCCCAGGCGGTGGCATTGAATACGGGCATGGATAAAGCGATCCCTGCGGGCAACGATCAGGTTGCGGCCGTCTTGCGATGGAGGTCGAGGTACTGGCGCGGCGTACAGTCGTATTCGCGCCGGAATACCGCATACATGTATTGCAGTGAGGTGAAGCCACAGCGCAACGCGATGTCGGCGAGCGATACGTCCGAGTTGGCGATGAGATCGCAGGCGGTATCCAGCTTGTGCGTGAGGATCACCTGGTGCACGGTCTGTTTAAGCTCGCGTTTGAAGTGTTCTTCGAGCACGGTGCGTGATACGCCCACGTAGTCGGCAACCTGTTCGGTCTTGATGCCGAGGCAACCGTACTGGCGGATGTAATGGCTGGCGCGCATCACATGCGGGCTGCGTATCGGATGGAACTTGCTCGACGCCTGCACGTTGATACCGACCGGTGGCACGAGCACGCGGGTGCCAGCGCAGTCCATGCCACGCAGCATCTGGTGCAGCAGATGGGCCGCGGTGCGGCCCATTTCCTCCGCGCCCTGAATCACCGAAGTGAGCGGGATGCGCGTGAGCAGCTGGGCCATCGGGTCGTTGTCGATACCGACGATGGCGATCTGCTCAGGTACCGCGATGCCGCCCATCACACAGGCCTGCAGCAATTGCCGGGCGCGCGCATCGGTGACTGCCACGATGCCGATGGGCTTGGGCAGCTCGGCCAGCCAGGTCACCAGCTCTTCGACGGCCTGCCCCCAGCCGCCGGCACTGGTCGGAGAGCCCTGGTAGACCAGTCCTTCGACCGATTCTTCCTCCACGATGGCGCGGAACGCGTGCTCGCGTTCATGGGCCCAGCGGCTGGTCGGGTGCGGTGGCAGGCCATAAAAAGCGAATCGCGTCAGGCCCTGCTCAATCAGGTGGTCGTAGGCGAGGCGGATCAGCCGGGCGTTATCCGTGGCGATGTAAGGCACGTCGGTCGGGTAGTTGGCCGGGTCGTGATACGAGCCGCCCACCGCCACCACGGGAATGTGGAGGTCGCTCAACATGTCCGGTGCCTCGGGGTCGTCGAAGTCGGCAATGACCCCGTYGCCGCGAAACTGGTGGATATCGCGCATGCGGCTGCGGAAGTCCTCTTCCATGAAGAGGTCCCACTCGACGCGCGTGCTGTTGAGGTAATGCCCAATGCCGGCGATGACCTGACGGTCATAAACCTTGTTCGCGTTGAAAAGAAGGGCGATGCGATGGGGTGTCATGACCGTGGAAATTACCACGCCGCGCGTTAAACCGGTCATGACGCACCGCGGCAAAGAAAACCACGGGAACGGCGAGGGAAATCGCAATTGCGCCGCATGGCCCTTGATCGTCAGCATCGTCGGGATTCGTCCCCACGTTCGTCAAGGAATTGTTATGTCGTACTTTTCCAACATCCCCAAGATCGCCTTCGAAGGCGCCGGCTCGGATAACCCGCTGGCGTTTCACCACTACGATGCCAATAAGCAGGTCCTGGGCAAGAGCATGGCCGAGCACCTGCGCCTGGCCGTGTGCTACTGGCACACCTTCGTCTGGCCGGGCTCGGACGTGTTCGGTGCCGGCACCTTTGACCGCCCGTGGCACACGGCCGGCGACCCGATGGACAAGGCACGCGAGAAGGCCGACGCGGCGTTCGATTTCTTCACCCGCCTGGGTACGCCGTTCTATACCTTCCATGACACCGACGTATCCCCGGAAGGCGCCAACCTCGCCGAATACAAGAACAACTTCGCCGCGATGGTCGACGTGCTCGAGAAGAAGCAGGCCGAGACCTGCGTGAAGCTGCTCTGGGGCACGGCCAACGTATTCAGCAACCCGCGTTATGCCGCGGGCGCCGCGACCAATCCGCAGCCGGAAGTGTTCGCCTATGCGGCAACCCAGGTCCGTCACGCCATGGAAGCCACGCATCGCCTCGGCGGCGCGAATTACGTGCTGTGGGGCGGCCGCGAGGGTTACGAGACCCTGCTCAACACCGATCTGAAGCGCGAGCGTAACCAGCTCGGCCGCTTCTTCCAGATGGTGGTGGAGCACAAGCACAAGCTCGGCTTCAAGGGCACGATCCTGATCGAACCCAAGCCGCAGGAGCCGACCAAGCACCAGTACGATTACGACAGCGCCACGGTCTACGGTTTCCTGAAGGACTTCGGCCTGGAGAACGAGGTCAAGACCAACCTCGAAGCCAACCACGCCACGCTCGCCGGTCACTCGTTCCAGCACGAGGTCGCCACCTCGATCGCGCTGGGCCTGTTCGGCTCGATCGACGCCAATCGCGGCGATCCGCAGAACGGCTGGGACACCGACCAGTTCCCGAACAGCGTCGAAGAGCTCACCCTCGTCACCTACGAGATTCTCAAGGCTGGCGGTTTCACCACGGGCGGTTACAACTTCGACACCAAGGTTCGCCGCCAGAGCAGCGCACCGGAAGACCTCTTCCACGGCCACATTGGCGCCATCGACGCGCTGGCGCTCAGCCTGGAGCGGGCGGCGAAGATGATCGAGCGCGACGCACTGGCCGACTTCAAGGCCAAGCGCTATGCCGGCTGGGATGCGGACTTCGGCAGCAAGATCCTTCAGGGCGGCTTCACGCTCGCTTCGCTTTCGGACGAGGCCATCTCCCGCGACATCCACCCGAAGCACGTGTCGGGCGGACAGGAGTTGCTCGAGAACATCGTCAACCGCTATATCTATGGGTGATATGAAACCCGACATGGAAGCTTCGGCACGTATGTACCTCGGTATCGACCTCGGCACCTCCTCCGTCAAGGCGGTGCTCGTCGATGACGCGGGAGAGGTGCGCGCCAGCGCCACCAGCCCGCTCGAGGTATCCCATCCCAGGCCGCGATGGTCCGAACAGGACCCCGCGACCTGGTGGTCGGCGACCGAGGCCGCCGTTGCGGATGTCCTCAAGGGAACCGATGCCCGCCGCGTGGCGGCCATCGGCCTCTCGGGGCAGATGCACGGAGCCACGCTGCTCGATAAGTCCGACAACATCCTGCGGCCCGCCATTCTCTGGAATGACGGCCGTTCGGATGTGGAATGTGCCGAGCTGGAAAGGGTCCCTGGCTTCCGCGAGATCACCGGCAACCTTGCCATGCCCGGCTTCACGGCACCGAAGCTGGCCTGGGTGCGCAAGCACGAGCCCGAGGTGTTCGGTCGGGTCGCCAAGGTATTGCTGCCGAAGGATTACCTGCGCCTGCTGCTCACCGGCGAGTACATGACGGACGCCTCGGATGCTGCCGGTACGCTCTGGCTGGACGTGGCAAAGCGCCAGTGGAACGACGCCATGCTCGCGGCCACGGGGCTTGACCGTTCGCACATGCCGCAGGTGTTCGAAGGCAGCCAGCCCGCTGGCCGGCTGCGCAAGGAGCTGGCCGAGCGCTGGGGCATGGACACGGTGCCGGTGGCTGCAGGTGGCGGTGACAACGCGGCAGGCGCGGTCGGTGTCGGTATCGTTCGCGATGGCCAGGCCATGCTGTCGCTGGGCACGTCCGGTGTCTACTTCGCTGTCTCCGATGGCTTCCGCTCGAGTCCAGAGCAGGCCGTGCACAGCTTCTGCCATGCCTTGCCCGATACCTGGCACTTGATGTCGGTGATGCTCAATGCCGCCAGTTGCCTCGACTTCACGGCACGCCTTACCGGCCAGAAGGACGTGCCGGCGTTGCTCGCCGAAGCCGAGGCGAGCGGCCTCAAGCCCGACGGCCCCCTGTTCCTGCCTTATCTCACGGGTGAGCGCACGCCCCACAACGACGCCCATGCCCGGGGTTCCTTCACGGGCCTGGGTCCGGAGACCGATCGCGCCGATCTCGCCAATGCGACGCTCGAAGGCGTTGGCCTCGGCCTTCTGGACGGGTTGCTCGCGGTGGAATCCACCGGCCTGGTGGCCGAAGAGATCACGGTGATCGGCGGTGGTTCACGCAGTGCCTACTGGATCCGCATGCTGGCCGACATTCTCGGCAAGCGGCTGGTCCTGCGCAGCGGTGGCGAGGTCGGTCCGGCGCTTGGCGCGGCCCGTCTGGCCCACCTCGCGGCGGATCCCAAGGCCACGTTGGAAGAGGTTTGCCCGATGCCCGCCGTGACGGCCACTTACGAGCCCGATGCAGCGCGTCATGCTTATTTCCTGCAAACGCGCCACCCTTTGTTCCGCCGTACCTACGAGCAGTTGAAGTCCCTGACTACCGACGCCGCTCGCGGCGACGATTTCCGCCCTTCCTGAGGGGCGATTCCATAAGCACGGAGATAAGCATGAAGCAGAAGGCTCTATACACGGTCCTCGCCGTATCGATGGTCGCCGCAGGCGTGTTCGCCGCTCCGCAGGCGCACGCCAGCAAGGAAAAGCCGGTCATCGGTTTCTCCATCGACGATCTGCGCGTCGAGCGCTGGACCAAGGACCGCGACTACTTCAAGGCCGCTGTCGAAGCCAAGGGTGGCACCGTCTCGGTACAGTCCGCCGACGCCAACGAACAGAAGCAGATCTCGCAGATCGAAGGGCTGATCGCCCGCAAGGTCGACGTCATCGTCATCGTGCCGTTCAACGCCAAGACGCTCACCACGGTGGTCGGCGAAGCGAAGAAGGCCGGTATCAAGGTCATCTCGTATGACCGCCTGATCCTCAATGCCGACGTCGACGCGTATATCTCGTTCGACAACGACAAGGTTGGCCAGATGCAGGCGCAGGGCGTGGTCAACGCGGCTCCGAAGGGCAACTAC
>NZ_JBFUJE010000133.1:0-9282 GCF_056401535.1 Luteibacter sp. P4_E6
CTCACGCGCATGGACGCCACGCAGCCAGGCGTCCTCTCCGGAGACTCCGCTCATGGGCAACCTCACCCCCGCGTCCGCACGGTTGGCGCCACATCGGCATAGGGCCAACTACACGCCCAGACGCGATCAGCACGTCACCTCGCCGCTCGACGACATACAGCTGAACCGGCGCGCGAACCTTCGTGGCGTCCTTATCGAACTGGACTGGCTGGGTGTTTGCTCATACGAGAACCAGGCCTCGTTTCTCGGACTGGGGAAACGCCAGGTGCTGACCGAGCTGTTACGTGGCGCCGAGATTACGCCATCCATGGCGCGCGATATGGAATGGGCGATGCAGAAGCGCAAGGGCTGGATGGACGACGATCACCGCGGGGAGTCGCTCGCCGACTGAGGACTACCGCGCCGGGTGCACGACGTCAGCTCGCGGGAACCATCTGTCCGACCACCTTGCCTTTCGTGTCGAGCATCTGCAATGACGGCGTACCGTCCGCGGCCACTTTCATCACAATACGCGGATGATCTGCGGTGTCCGCCATGGTCAGCGCCACGCCGTCGTTGCCGTCTTTGCCACCGCGGTTGAGGATCATGCGCGGCGTGGGTCGGCCACGCTCGTTGAAGAACGCTTCCAGCCTTGCGTTTCGTTGTTCCTCGGGTAAGCCCTTTGTCGATTCGAGGAACGTCACGAGTTCCATGATCGAGTAGTCGGGATAGTCGGTGAACTGCAGCGTTGCCGTGCGTTGCTTGCCATGCTGCGCCGAACCGAGTGCTATGGTCTGGTCCTGCTCATAAGCGTCGAACGAAAGGTGCCCGCTCGACTCCTTGATGCCACCGGGCCCCATCTCGCCGCCGAAACTCAGGCCACCATTCTCGGTGCCTTCCGCGTTCATGAAGAGAAACCCAGCATCCTTTCTACCCGCCGGATGAGGGAATTCTTTACCCTTGTAGTAGATGCCCGGGGATCTGCCCGCACTGGTCATCACCATCCGCAAGGTCCCGTCGGGCTCGCGCAGGTTGATGCGTTGGACGTCCAATTGATCGAGTGTCATCGTCCTTGGCGAGACGACAAATCCGCTGGCGACGGTGACGACAAAGACCGCCGTCAGCACGCCCGAGTAAATCATCAAGAAACGCTGGCCCGGTGCTTTCATCGTCCGACTCCCGTTCGAATGAAGTGTGCCCGTGTTTACCGTGGGCAAGGCTGCACTACCGATCGGGCCCGTTTCAAGTGCCGAGGGCTCGCCCCTCTCTATGGCACCGCCGCAGGAAGGACACCAAGCGTCCTCATCCATTGTTCGGCAAGCATGGGCCACCGCGTGATCGGATTCGCCGTGGGTCGAACGCCGAACGCATGGCCACCCTTGGCGTACAAATGCATCTCTGCGGGGATCTTTGCTTGCGACAGTGCCAGGTAGTAAGTCAGCGATTCCCGGATGTCGTCCGTGGCATCGTCTTCTGCCTGGACAATGAACGTCGGTGGCGCGTCAGCGGCAATTTTCACGTCCGGCATCAAGGTCAGGCCCGGAGATGTCCAAAGATGCCCCGGATAAAGTGCGATGGCGAAATCCGGTCGGCTGCTCTGTCGATCGGCGGCATCGATGGGTCGATAGCTGCGCCGGGAATGATTGCTGATATCAGCGACCATGCGGCCACCCGCGGAAGAGCCAAGTACGCCGATCTTGTGCGGATCGATACCCATGGTTGCCGCCTGCTCGCGCAGCAGGCCCATCGCGCGTTGTGCATCCTGCAAGGCCATGGGTACGGAGGGGGCGCGGCGGCAGTTGCATTCATCATTCCAGTACGGGCCGGAGCCGGGCACGCGGTATTTCAGGACAACGCACGTGATGCCCTTGGCCGTAAGCCAGTCGCACACTTCCGTGCCTTCCAGATCGATCGCCAGGACGCGATAACCGCCGCCGGGAAACACGAGTACGGCGGCACCCGTGTTCTTTGCTGTCGGGCGATAGATCGTCATCGTCGGCACGGAAACATGCTCGACCATCGTGATCGGCAGGCCCGCGATTTGCCCTTTCGACGTACCGAAGGCTTCGTCACCGGGCGTGGCGGGCGGTGCGATCTTGAGGCCCTCTGGCCAGAGCGGGGTCTGGATAGCAGGCGCCGGAGGTTGCCACGGTTTGTTTTGCTGGTTGAGAAGGTCCCCGGTACCCGTGGTCTTCGCCCCCGCCGTCGCCGATATCAGTAGTGCGATGGCCAAGCCGATCCATGCTGCCTTGCTCATGTCGTCCCCTGTGCGAATAGCGAATCCAAGAGCCATCACTGTGGCCGTGGCGGCTGGCTTTCTCAGGGCAATGAACCGACAACCTGCGGACGCGTCGACCCTTACCCGTCGAGCACTCCTGACATCAATAATCTGCGAATTCGGCAACTACTTGCGATCTGACCMTTTCCTATTTGAGAATCTGCCCACCTTAGTTCCCACCGGACGGACCCGATGAACGATCCCTACAATTCCTATGGCTCCCAGGTGGCTCCCATGCCCGTCGAGTCGGCGGAGCCCAGGAAACCCTTCGTCGCACCCGATCCCATCGAACGGGCCGACGTGTCCGAGACCTGGAAGCGCCGTTTTCGCACGATCAGGGACGCAGGCGGCCCGGACCTGCCCAACATCAGGGCTCTCCCCTTCGGCGAACGGTTCGCGGTCACGCTCAACCTGCTCGCGTTTCTTTTCGGCCCGATCTACTTCATCGTCAAAGGGATGTACCGCCAGGCACTCGGCTATTTCATGCTGAGCCTGGTCTGCCTGTTCGTCCTCGAAATGATCGGACTGGGTCGTCACTTCCGCGCACTAGGTGCAGGTATCTCGGCCGTCTACTGCTCACGCGCCAATGTCAGCTATTACCGATTGATCATCGATCGCGAATCACGGTGGTTCTGACGGTTCGTGTCGACTAGAGGACGCCGGGAATCAAGGCTTTCGTCCGCGCCCGGTAGGCAGCGTAGGCCTCGCCGAACGTCTCGCCCAGCATCCGCTCTTCCATTCTCAGCTTGCGCCAGAACGAGAGGAAGACGATCAACACGCCGAAGATGACTCGCACGTCACCCTCTTTCAGCGCAGTGCCGATGAAGGCAAGCAGGATGYCGGTATAGATGGGATGCCGAATGTAACGATAGGGGCCGGCCTCGATCAGCACATGATCTTCTTTGATCTGGACAACGCTGCTCCAGTTGCGTCCGAGCAGATACCTGGACCAGCACGCCAGGGCGACTCCCGTCACCACGAACAGCAGCGCGACTGCGAAGACCGGCACCGTATGCGGCACGATCCCCTCGCGAAGCCAGGTGTGGCCAAACCAGTCCCCGGGCCCAAGCAAGCCGAACGCCACGACGAGTGGCAACCAGTAAAGCAATAACCGCGTCAGCCACGGTTCGCCGCGCGCGACGGATTTATTTCCCCACGCGCTGACCAGCCACCACAACAGGAGTATCAGCCACGCGATGTCCATGCCGCGTTTGAGCCAGTCTTCCATGGTCATCGCCGTGTTTCCTTGTCGATGCGTTCGGCCGAGAGCGCAGGGGCGCGGTCGTACAGGATCTTGGCGACAACGATGGCGGCAAGGACGGACGCGCACCCGCCGTACATCTGTATCCATTGATGCAGCAGGAAGGCAGCAAACGCAGCCATCATGCATAGCAGGCAGTACACGGCGGTCAGCACGATAGTGACGGTGCGCCGTCGCTGGGGCGGGGCCACCAGCACGCCGCATGCAATGACCGCCGCGCCGGACAACGCCGCTCCTGCGACCAGGGCCCACGGCATGGTGTAGAGATTCCAATGCGTCCATACGCTGACGCGGAAAAGCAGGCCTACGAGGACGGACGCCAGGACCTTCCCGGCGATCGCCGCCGGTACGAACAACGCCCAGCGAAGCGTGTTCCCTGCTGGCCTCTCCCAGAACCCCTGCTCTACATCCATGAACATCATCTCCCCTGATGGCGCGGGCATTCTGGCTAGCGCTCGGAGGATCCGTCAATGGCCGTAGGTCACATCACCTTCCGTAAGTCATGCGCTGACGAGTCCAAAGCGCCAGCGTGACGAAGAAGAAAAACAACAACGGACTCACGATGGCTTTGATTGCGATGTCATCCACGAATCAGGCACCTGTCGACAAGCGCGGTTCACTCAGAATCGAAATTCCGCAGCCATGCCGTAAGCGTCGAAATTGACGTCTTCCTTGACGCCGAACGCTTCGTACCGGGGAGCGTAGTGGTCGTAGTTGAAGCTGAGGCTGACTTGCGGATTGAAGTCGTAGCCGAAGCCAATGCCTGCGTAATAGTTGGTGTCGTAGTAGCGGTACCGGTCATGGAAGCCATCCGTGGGCAAACCATCGAGCGTGCCCGTCGAATGCACGCGAACGACGTTCCTATAGCGGGCGACACCCGCATGAGCGGTGATGAAGTACCGCCCGGGAAGTTCCCACTTCCCGTTGACGCCCAAGAGCAGGGCTTCGTTCTTCGAACTGACCCGGCTCTGACTCGTCAACGTGTGCGGCCCGACGATGTCGGTAGTCACCAGGGTGTTGTTGTATGTGAAATGAGAGTGGTTGAGGTTCATGTAACCGCCCTCCATTCCCAGATAGAAAGGCGCGTCGACCGTCCACCGGTAACCGCCTAGCACGCCGTACGCGGAACTGCTCTTGACGTTTGAATTGGCGTGTCCAACGTTCGCCTGGACGAAAGCGCCCTGACTGTCCGCGAAGACAGCGCTCGACGTGGAGAGTGCCGCGACGGCAGCGGCGGTGAGTAGCAGAACGTTCTTCATGAAATTCCCTGTTCCAGATCGATACCCGGCCGGCTGACCGGTTGGGCCCCTTGGGGCAGGCGCATTGTAGCTGCGGGACGACATCCGGCCTACCACCCCCTCTGGCGCAAAACAGCTCCTGAGTGTCCACGAAAAGCTGGGCTGTCCAATGCCACCATCGAGCATGGTCATTCCAACTCCATGCGTTCGTCAGGGTCCATAGGCTTGCGAAAGCCAAGAACGACCCGGATCGGCATGTCGCGGTCTTCCTGGCACGACGCAACGAACAGGAAGTGATCGCCGCGTTCCCAAGCGCTCAGTGCGCCAGCAAAGGGGTGAAGCTCCCATACCCACTCCCCGCGCGTTCTATGCGTCAGGTCGGGTGGCCCCAGCTTCGACTCGCAGAGTTCGCGCCAACTGGCGAAGCGAGCCTTGCACTCATCCAGAATGGCAACGAGCAGACCTTCATCGTGCTCGTCGTCTATGCCCGGCATGCGTCGTTCGAATACCACCAGCTCGTCCGAAGGGTCGGCCAGGAAGGCATCGAGTATCTCTGCGTCGTTCCCCATCATGTCTACTTCCTTCCCTGTCATGCGCCGATGGACGCTTGAGGATTTTCAGGCGTTACTGCACAACGCGTCAATGGCCGCCAAGGTGCCGCCACTCCGTTCTATCTATTACATCTTCTCAGACGGGAGCGGAAAGAACATCGGCTTGATCTCGACCGCGAAGGGTTCATGCATGACCCACGTGGGCTCAGCCACCGTCAAACTCGGCAGCAGGAGCTCGTAGGGCACGTAAATGAACCGAGCGAAGCCCGGAGCTTCCAGTTGCACCCGAAGTGCATCCTTCACTGGCGAGTTGTATCGGTCGGGTACGTTGACATCGGCAGCAAGCGCGACACCAATGACTCTCCCCTCCCCAACCGCTGAGATGAATGCACCGGCCAGCAGTTGGTAGATCTCCTGGCTTTTTGGCCTCTCGTCGCCGTCCCACCCCCCGACAGCGGCCACCTCGCCGTCGGGCGAAAGTGTCGCTCCAAACGGGAAGAACTCCCCGGAGTCCTTGAGCATGGTGTGAGCAAAGTCCATGCAGTAGGAAAGAAGCTCGTGTAGTTGATCGGGTGTTGCTGCCATGGATTTACTTCTTCGACTGGATGGCCGTGTTTTCGAGAATCGCCGTGGCACACGCAGCGGTCTTGCCACCAGGGCCGGATGAGCACATAGGCTTAGGACCCTGCACACCGACGGGAGGACGATCGTCAGCCCAGTTCGGCGACGCCGTGGCGCATGCCGAGAGACAGAACGCGAYGCACAAGCAGGCAAGAAAGCGCATGGATGACTCTCCTAAGATCCGGACTTCGACCGCCGCGCCGAAGATATCGAACGTGGCGGATTCCTTGATCCCCAAAGCTTCGCCTCCGGGAAGTCGCAATCATAGTTTGCCTAGCGCAGCTTGAGGCGCTTGCGTCGGCCTTCCGCACTACCCTTTCCAAAACGCTTCTTCTCGGCTTCGATGCGCCCACGGTTTCGTCGCAGCAGCCAGCTCCATCCACCCACAGCGATGGTCGCGAGGATCACGAACGCCACTAGGGCCCCCCAGCCCGTGAGGAACAGAGGTCCCGGGCCCGTCGCGGGCATGGGATGAAGAAGAACGAAAGCCATAGGTGAGATGTCGATTCTCTGACTTTGGTGCCGGAGTGGGCATCCAGAACCTAGATAGTAGGCGGCTTCTAAGACCGAAACCTGCCGGTTACTCCCATAGTTACTCACCTGCTGACTTGCCTAGATGAGCCTAAACTAGGTTCGGGGTCGTCACTGGGGAGGGACGAACATGCACAAGGTGCTTCTTGCGGTCGTCGGATCGCTACTGCTGGCCGGGTGTGCGACAGGCGAAAAGATGCGTCGCCTCGATGCCGGTATGGACCGGCAGACCGTGGAGAAGCAGATGGGGCGTCCCGATGGCTTCAGCGAGCAGGACGGTTATCAGGTGCTCACCTACAAGAATCGCCTAATGAGCGGCTGGTCGTGGGACCTGGCTGACTATCAGGTATTGCTGAAGGACGGACGTGTCGCCCAGTACGGCTCTGGCGTGGTCCGGCAGAACCAGGCGAATACCGGTTTGGTCATCGTGGCCCCCGTCCAGTGAGGGCCCTGATAGTCGCGGCCATATCAATCTTTCTCGCCGGTTGCACCACTGCAACCCATATCTATGACGACCGTGGCGACCCCATCGTAATGGTCCAGTGCGGGTCTGGCTTGTCGTTCTCCATCTGTTACGACAGGGCCGCGAAGGAGTGCCCGAACGGCTACCGAACCGTTTCGGAGGAACCGGGGTTCAACCGAAAGACCCTAAAAGTGGAGTGCAAGCGATGAACAGGCGAATTGCCGCAGTGGGAATTGTGGCTGGGCTAATGACAGGCTGCGCAGGGGCCCCCGTGACCGTCAGAGACAAGATGCCCACCGGCTCCGACGTGGCAGTCGTCATGTTTCGGGACTGCACAATCCAAGGGCAAGAGGACTGCGACGGTTCTGGGCTGAGCGCCGGCTCCGTATTCGCCAGAGTCATCGCCTCCACGGCCGGGAAGAAGGCAGTGCCCTTGGACAGGCCAGTAGGCCCGAAGGATGCCTTATCCGACAGCGATGCAGCCGCCTACGCCAAAGGCAGGGGCTACGCCTACGTGGTCAACGGTGAGGTGCAGGATTACTACCGGGTGGCCCCGTTTACGTTTCGAAGCGAGCGAGCAGGTGTTGCGGTCCGCATCCTGAAGACCTCTGACGGCTCCGTGGTGTCGTTCTTCAACGACCGAGGCACTGCTAACAACCTGAGCAGCCCGGACTCCATCATTGAGAGCATGGCTACGAAGGTTGCCAAGGCGATGTGACCACTGCCGGATGGCGCATTCTGCACCTCACTCCCACCGACGCCCCCCGTATTCAGTAGCGGTCCGATCTTGAGTTCGGAATTAATGTAACTGTTTCGCGTAGGCGACCGCCGCGACTACGAGCGATTTGAAAGCGTTGAAGTCCAATTCTTACCCTCTCGCATGAAGTGAAATAAAAGGGTCCGCTCCGGGTCGGAAGCGGGCATGCGACATCGATGCCTTTACCGACTGAACCGCCTCCGGCTACTGGAGCATGATCGGCGAGTCCACGTGGAACCCAAGGAAGCGCCACTCGCCGTCGATTTGAATCAGCCGAATATTAAAGTCGGCGCGCCCGTTCTCGAACTCGCCGGTTTCTGTATAAGAGGCGCTGATCACCTTGCCGCTACCGGTATTGATCGCCACAAGCGACTGGCCCTTCGGTTCGCTCAAACTCTTCAGAGCGCCGAGCTTGGAGAATTTTTCGAACAGGCGATCAACCTGACTCGGTTCCTTGCCAAGAATTTCAATCAGCTGCGGTGACGCACGCTTCAGAAGCTCATCTTTTGACCAGGTAGCGACGACCGGCTTCACGTTTGCTTCGACATAGGCCTTACTAGACGAGTCGAGGCGAGTGCCTTGGTAAATGCCCATACCCACGAATGCGGCGATGATCAAGACCAGCACCAAAAAGATCCCGCCAAGGATCTGGAAGAACTTCTTCATATTTCCCCTTTATCGGCCAGCAACGTGCGCCGAGCCATGTTGGCTACCCTAGGCTGATAGTGGCTGCTTCGGGTCGAAGCGGACATCACCAGCATCGCAATCTCTGCGAAGCATAGTGAAACCGTTGGTTCAACGGGTGGCGGCTGGTCATAAGGCCACCTAGGAAAGGGCAAGTTCTAACATTGGACCTAGCGGATGGCGGGAACCTGGGGGAACAAAGCAGGGACGGATCGTCGACACGACGATTCCTCCATAGAAGCGCCTGCGGAAGAACCGAGCAGGATGAGCTGAAGGTTTTCCGCGGTGGGGGTGCCCCGCCCCCCCGGAATCCAACCATTTATCGTAACCGAACCTACCAGAACGACGAGAAAGGCCGTCAGCTCATCTTCTACAGAGGTTCTCATATCAGCTTTGGCTCGTTTGTTGGTGTTCCTTCCGGCGTTCGGCCTGGCTCGGCGGAAAGCTCCCATCTGACGTCGAAAGCTATATTCGATAGCAAACGGCAACGATCGCATCTGAAGTCGAATAGGTCGTGAAGTCGTGACGTGAGGCGCCAATCATTTCCGCAGCCAGGGCACCGCCGTTCAAGTTCAGTCTGAAGGCTCTCGCTCTCACCACTGAATAGGTAATAGTAGAAGGGGCGATTGCTGGTGGTGGCGAGTGTCTGGCAGTGCGCCAACCCGATTTTATTCAAGCTACTGTCAATGCTTGAAAGCTCTCGCGTCGCCTCCTGCTCTAGAACGCTGCAATTCATTTGAAGCTGATCGCAGGACTGATAGTCTGATTGCCACGTTACAAGCTCGTGGAACTCCCCACTTGCCATGACTTCCATGTGATACAACGCTATCGGGCCGAAGCAATCCATGCATCGAATCGGTGATTCTAAAGCGGTGTAGCTCGTGAACAGCACATAGGCGCTCGGGCGATGGCACTGACA
>NZ_JBFUJE010000134.1:0-9107 GCF_056401535.1 Luteibacter sp. P4_E6
GTATCCGCATATTCCCCACGTTGAACTCATCGAGGACCCCACGCATGAAAATCGGTTTGATCGGACTGGGCCGCATGGGCGGCAACATCGCCCGCCGCCTTATGAGGGACGGTCACCAGACCGTGGTGTACGACAACAACGCCGACGCGCGTGCCACGCTGGCCAAGGACGGTGGTGAAGCCGTCGAGTCCCTGGAAGCCATGGTCAAGGCGCTTCCTTCGCCGAAAATCATCTGGGTGATGCTCCCTTCCGGTGAGATCACCGAGAACACCATCACGACCCTGAGCGGCCTGCTGGGCAAGGACGACATCGTCATCGACGGTGGCAACACCTTCTACAAGGACGATGCCCGCCGCGCCGAAGAGCTTGCCGCCAAGGGCCAGCATTACGTCGACGTCGGCACTTCCGGCGGCGTCTGGGGCCTGGATCGCGGCTACTGCATGATGATCGGTGGCGACAAGGCCACGGTCGACTACCTCGATCCGATCTTCAAGACCCTCGCCCCGGGCGCTGGYGATATCCCGCGCACGGAAAGCCGCGATGGCCGCGATCCGCGTGTCGAAAATGGCTACATGCACGCCGGTCCAGCGGGCGCTGGCCACTTCGTCAAGATGATCCACAACGGTATCGAGTACGGCATGATGCAGGCCTTCGCGGAAGGCTTCGACATCCTGAAGAACCGTGACGGCAAGCAGATTCCGGAGCGCGAGCGTTACAGCCTGGATATGGCCGATATCGCTGAAGTCTGGCGTCGCGGCAGCGTCGTTTCCTCCTGGCTGCTCGACCTGACCGCCAGCGCCCTGGCCAAGGGCCCGGAGCTGGACAACTACTCCGGTTACGTCGACGACTCCGGTGAAGGCCGTTGGACGGTCAACGCCGCGATCGAAGAAGCCGTCCCGGCCGAGGTGCTCACCTCTGCCCTGTTCGCCCGCTTCCGCTCGCGTCAGGACCACACCTACGCCGAGCGCCTCCTCTCGGCCATGCGCATGGGCTTCGGTGGACACATCGAAGGCCGCGGCAAGCCGCCGAAGGAAAGCGAGCACTCCTGACCTGAAAAAAGCCCCGCACATGCGGGGCTTTTTTTTGGTTCATCGTGGATTACCGGGGCCGGGCACTCTTTGGCACATCGCACCTCGAAGATGGCTCGCCTTCGGCCTCGCGGGCTCGGCTTTGCCGTCGCTCTCTACACTTGCGCGTCTCGCGGGGAGACCTTGGTGCCCACCCTCGCKGCTCAGACAGTCCTCCGCGTTCCGTGCCGGAAAGGCCGCTGACGCGGCCCATGTATCTATCTGGCCTACGGCCGCTCCACTTGTGCGGAACTCGCCTCGAGGGTGGACACCAAGGTCTCTCACGACGATACGGTTGGGTGGMAGGAGAGCCGTTGGMGTGGGTGTGGCCGCCCAAGCGGACCRTTACGGCGGTCGTGCAGATACGTCATTTCCGGCGCGGCGAGCGTTTTCCTCGCCGCTGCGCTGACTCGCGGACGATCTCAGCGCGCTGGGGTCGACCGTTTGGCGATGCCGACGAGCCRKYAGCCGGAGCGGCGCTGCTCCGYCGGCTCGACCCGCACGAACCTCAGGGTTCGGGAGAGCCTTCGGTGCCCACCCTCGAGGCGAGTTCCGCACAAGTGGAGCGGCCGCAGGCCAAATAAGCAAACGGCCGCGCAGCGGCCTTTCCGGTACGAAACGCGGAGGACGTGTCTGAGCAGCGAGGGTGGGCACCGAAGGCTCTGCGCCTCACCACCCAAGCAAGCGGCGGCGCGAGCCGCTAAAAACATGCACTCGCGAAGCGAGTGAACCGCCCCCTGCAGCGTCCCCGGAATTCCGCGATGAACCTTTTTTCTTGCTCTGAAACCTGCTTTTTGGAGGAGGCGCTTTAGCGGCGATGGGGTGCGCGGCAACCTGGCTATCGCTGATGAATCGGCTCCTACAACGAGCTGCATCGAGCCAGATGTGCGGCGGCTCTCAACGCTGCGCCGCGCGGGCATCCGTCGTCGCAGGCAATGGCGACGTTGTTCCGACCATAGGGCGCATAACGCGCAGGATCAGTGGGCCCAAAAATACCGACCGTCGTCGCGGCGGTCGCTGCGGCAAGATGCATCACGCCGCAATCCGCGCTGATATAGGTGCCTGCCGCCTCGATGAATCCCGCCAGCTTGCGCGGATCACTCGTGTAGTACGTCGGAAAGCCACCGCCCAGACGCGACTGGCCGTCGGCGGAAACCAGTTCGACGACGCACGTGTCGCCGGTCCGGGCAACGAGTTCGGTCGTGAAGACACTCCACCAGTCGGAGGGCAAGCGCTTGGACCCGGTCGCATTGGGGAAGATCGCCATCACCGGCAAGCCTCGCTCGTTCGCATCACGCAGCACGCGTGCGAGTGCGTCGCGGCCACTTCGTCGTTCCACATCGGTGAGGCGCACGTCCAGCCGGGGAACCTCGTCCCCGACGGCGACGCCCAGTGCCCAGCGCAGTGCCTGGACCGGTCGGGCCGCCAGATGCATGGCCATGCCATCCGTCGGCATGGCATCCGTGCGTAGCTGAAAGCGTGCCTTCGCCATGGCGCTGGCAATACGTCCCGACGACGATCCCGCCGCGGCATCGATCACCAGGTCGTAGCGGCGCGAACGCAACTTGCGCAATGCACCGATCGTCGCCAACGGACGCCGCGCTGCGCGACGGTCGAGCGTGGTGCAGTCGCCGACGATATCGAAGCCACGAAACACCGCATGGGCTGCCGGTCCGGCCGACAGCAGGTCCACTTCTGCCCCGGGAAAACGCCGCTCTATCTCGACCAGCAACGGCGTCAGCAGCAACGTGTTACCCAGCCGGTGGTTGGGGCGGCAAATGAGGATGCGCTGGATACCGGATGCCGGAAGCTCGCCTGCACCCACCAGGTTCTTCGCCGGAGCGACCAGATGGCGCGCGAGCCAGGCCGCGACGCGTCGTCGCATGAGCGCTGCGTTCCCGTGCATGGGTGTACGAGCGGGCTCGCTTGGCGATGGAGGTGACAGCGACACGACAGGAGACATGAAGGGCTCTCGGGAAGTCTGTCGCCAACGATGCCTTAGTTACCTTATGCGTTGCTGTCCACTGGATGACGATTCTGCTTCCGGGGATTCACGAGAGGTCCCGCGGCACCATGTAGCCGAAGCCACGCACGGTCCGGATCGCATCGGGGCTGAGCTTGCGCCGCAGCGAATGGACGAGGACCTCCAGCGCATTCGGGCTGACGTCCGAATCCATGCCGTACACCGAGCACTCGATCGACTCGCGGCGAACGATCTTGCCGTGGCGTTCCATCAGCATGCGGAGCAACGCGAACTCGCGCCGGGTCAGCTCGATGCGGCGCGCCTGGTACGTCACCTCGAGCGTGCTGAGGTTGAGCGAAAGCGCACCCGATTCCAAGTGATTATCGGCCAGTCCCTGGGCACGACGAGCCAGCGACCGGATACGCGCTGCGAGCTCGTCGAGGTGGAACGGCTTGGTCATGTAGTCGTCGGCGCCCGCGTCCAGGCCACGTACGCGGGACTCGATGCTGTCACGCGCCGTCATGACGAGGATGGGCGTCTTGACCTTCAGACGGCGCGCCTCGGTAATCACCTCGATGCCGTCCTTCTCAGGCAACCCCAGGTCGAGGAGCACGAGGTCGACGGATTGGTCGCGCAGTGCTTCGAGACCTTCCACGCCCGTGCGCAGCCACGTCACCGTATAGGCGAGGTGCTCGAGCGCGCGCTTGATCGCTGTGCCGAGACGGATGTCGTCCTCGACGACAATGATGTTCACGATCCAAGTCCTCCATGGCGGACGAAAGCTTCGGGTATCGCATCCGTGCGACGGGACGTGTCTACGGAAACGGCAGCCCGGTGCCATTATCGGAGTGCCGGCCTTATGCCTTGCTTAGTACCTGCCCGTAAGCATGCCCTAAGGCGCGGCCGGCAGCCTGTGCTCGCTCCCATACGGAACCTATCATGAGCCTAATCGTAGAAGGACTGCGCAACACCCTGGTGGGTCCTTTCACTTTCAGCGTGGCGGGGGGCCAGTGCCTCGCCCTGACGGGCGCGTCCGGGTCCGGAAAAACGCTTCTGCTCCGCATGATCGCGGACCTGGATCCCAACGAGGGCAGGATCATGTTCGCCGGGATCGACCGGGCATCGCTTTCCGCGCCGGACTGGCGGCGCCTGGTGGCGCTGGTTCCCGCCCGCAGCGGCTGGTGGGCGGACACGGTTGCCGAACACTTCCCCCAGGAACGCGAAGCGGAGTGGCGAGCACTCGGGGCCGCGTTGTTCGTCCCCCCGGCCCTCTTCGAGCGCTCTATCGAAGAAGCCTCCACGGGTGAACGCCAGCGTCTCGCACTGATCCGCGCCCTGCTCGCCGAGCCGCGGCTGCTGCTGCTCGATGAGCCGACGGCGTCGCTGGATCCGGTCTCCACGCAAGCCGTCGAAGCCTTGATCGCCAAGCGGCTCGCCGCCGGTACCACGGCTATCTGGGTGACTCACGACGCCGCGCAGGCGGATCGTGTGGGCGAACTCACACTTCATATGCAGGCCGGCGGAGTCCTTGCCACATGACGCCGATCTCCCTGCACGCCGGCGACATCGCGATCGCCACCCTTCTCCTCGTGGTCGACGCCGCGTTGTCGATCGGGCTGCGCCTGCGCTTCCATCGCGCGCTGTTGATCGCCTCGGTGCGCATGGTGGTCCAGCTGGTCGCCGTCGGCTACCTGCTCCGTTACGTGTTCGCGGGGCATTCGCCGTGGCTGACCGCGATTCTTGTACTGGCCATGTCCCTGGTCGCCGTCCGCGAAGTCGCGGTCCGTCCGGTGCGCCGACTGGTGGGGGGAAATGTCCTGGTGGCGTTACCTAACGTGCTGGGCATCGTCCTGCTGACGGCGTGCTTTGCGCTGTTGACAGCCATCCGTCCGCACCCGTGGTACGACGCGCGCTACGCCATTCCCCTGGTCGGCATCCTGCTGGGCAGCATTCTCAATGCGGCGAGCATCGCGCTGGCGGGTGTTCTCGACAATGTGCGCCAGCAACGCGACGCGATCGAGGCCCAGTTGATGCTTGGCGCGACCTTCGGCACGGCCACGGCGCCGCTCCTGCGCCGATCCATCCGCACGGCCATGGTGCCGGTCATCAACCAGATGGCTGCGGCGGGTGTCATTACCCTGCCGGGGACGATGACGGGCCAGTTGCTGGCGGGCGCCGATCCCGTCGAGGCCGTGAAGTACCAGATCCTGTTGCTGATCCTGCTGACCGGGGCCAGCTGCATGGCTGCCGTCGGTACGGCTTACGGCGCTGTCGCCCGGCTGCGCGATGACCGCGAGCGGCTTCGCCTGGACCGCCTGAGGTAAAGCTTCGCTTTAGATTGCGAATCATTCTCATTACCCTTACGATATGCGTCACATCGGGCTAACGCCCGTGCACGACCCGTCAGTCAGGGCACCCATGAAGTCGACCACCGTGAGCCATCGGCCCGCGTCGGGCGAACTCGTGCCCGATTCGGTCTGCCGACCCATTTTGTTCATTGCCTCGCAAGGGAATCACCCATGGCCTTCATCAAGAGCCGCAAACACGCCGCTCCTGCCGCGCGCACCGTCGGTGCCGCCGTCCTCCTGACTTTCGCGCATGCCGCCGTCGCCAGCGATACGGTCGACGCACCGCCGCAGCAGGCCAAGGCCAGCGACGTCCAGGCACTCCCCGGCATGCAGGTCGACGCCGACCGCTCGAGCGACTTCCGCGTCGACAAAGTGTCCTCGCCGAAATTCACCCAATCCCTGCTCGACACCACGCAAACCATCCAGGTGATTGGCAAGGAGCTGATGAAGCAGCAGGGTGCGACCACGCTGACCGAAGCCCTGCGCAACAGCCCGGGCGTTGGCACCTTCTACGTGGGCGAGAACGGCGCGACCAACACGGGCGACGCGATCTATATGCGCGGCTTCGATACGTCGAGCAGCATCTTCGTCGACGGCGTGCGTGACACCGGCACCGTGTCACGCGACGTCTTCAATATCGAGCAGATCGAAGTCACCAAGGGTCCGGATGGCACCGAATACGGCCGCACCGCGCCGACCGGCGCGATCAACCTGGTGACCAAGCAGGCGGTACTGGGCGATGGCGAATCCGGCTCGCTCCAGGGCGGCAGCGGCCAGCGCCGCCGCGGTACGGCCGACATCAACCAGCAGCTCGACGCAACCACTGCGGTTCGCCTCAACGTGATGGACCAGAAGAGCAACGTCTACGGTCGCGACGATATCGAGAACAACCGCTGGGGCTTTGCGCCCTCGCTGGCCTTCGGCCTGGGCACGCCCACCCGCGTGTACATCGACTACCTGCACATCAAGCAGAACAATGTTCCCGACGGCGGCGTGCCGACCATCGGCTTGCCGGGCTACAGCAGTCCCGACGCGCGCGCATTCCTCAATGACGCCGCCAAGGTCGACCCGAACAACTACTACGGCACGAACCAGGATCACGACCACGTGACCCAGGACATGTTCACGGTCCTGGTCGAACACGACTTCAGCGACAAGGTCGCCCTGCACAATACGTCGCGCTGGGGCCGTACGACGGAGGATTACCTTCTGACGTCGTTCATGGGCGCGACGGCGAATCTTGCGACGCCTAACCCGCTGGACCCGTCCACCTGGACGATCACGCGTAGCAACCCGACGTTCAAGCACCAGTCCAACCGGATCGCCACCAACCAGACCAACCTGACCGCATCGATCGACGCGGGTGGCTTCACGCAGGACATCAGCACCGGTATCGAACTGACGTCCGAAGAAGCTCGCACCATCGGCATGGGCCCGCTCAACGGCAGCACCTGGCCCGTTGCCAACCTGTATCACCCCGACTCCGATGTCGGCGGCCTGAAGTACGGCGAGACCGGTGCGCTCAGCAACGGCAAGACCAACACGGCGGGCGCGTACTTCTTCGACACATTCAAGTTCGGTGAACACTGGCAGGTGAACGCCGGTGTACGCATGGACCACTACAAGACCGATTTCTCCAGCCTCGTGGTTTGCGGTGCACGTAACGGTCCTGTCTGCGGCCGGCTGCCTGCCGGCAGCATTGTCCCGGGCGTGGATACCAGCGTCAGCGACAACCTGATGAACTACAAAATCGGCGTGCTGTACAAGCCCGCCGCGAATGGCAGCATCTACGTCAACTTCGCGCAGTCGCAGCAGCCTCCGGGCGGCAACACGCTCACGCTCTCCTCCGCGGCGAACAGCGCCGACAATCCCAACTTCGATCCGGAAAAGGCACGCACCGCCGAAATCGGCACGAAGTGGGACCTGCTCGGCTCGAAGCTGTTGCTCACTGGCGCGCTCTACAGCACCACGGTGACCAACGATGTCGTGCAGGATCCGACCGACCTGCTTTATTACCAGGTGGGCAAGAAGCGTGTGCAGGGCGTGGAGATCAACGCGGTCGGCAAGCTGACCGACGACCTCGCGATCAGCGCCGGCTTCACCACGATGAATGCCACCGTCAAGGACGGCCCGGGCGTCACCGCCAACGGCTCGGACGACCTGGCCTATACGCCGAAGAAGGCGTTTACCTCGTGGGTCACGTATCACCTGCCGTTCGACCTGACCATCGGCGGCGGCGCGCGTTACTCGGGCTCTCTTCAGCGCGGCACCGACGGCGCCGTGGGCACCCCGGCCTATACCCGTGCGTACTGGGTGTTCGACGGCATGGCCAGCTACCCGGTCAACAAGAACTTCGACCTGCAGCTCAACGTGTACAACCTGTTCGACAAGAACTACGTGGCCGCGATCAACAAGAGTGGCTATCGTTATACCCCGTCCACGCCGCGCTCGGCCATGCTGACCGCGAACGTTCGTTTCTGATCGACAGAAGGAAACACCGCCATGTTGCTGCATATTCCCGAGGTCCTGAGCAAGGAACAGGTCGCCGGGATGCGCGGCGCCATGGAGGCTGCCGAATGGACCGACGGTCGACAGACCGTCGGTCCACAGGGCGCGAAGGTGAAGCGCAACCTGCAACTCCCCGACGCGTCGCCGCTGCGCCGCGAACTGGGCGGGATCGTCGTCGCGGCCCTCGCGCGGCATCCGCTGTATCACGCGGCCGCCTTGCCCCTGCGCACGTTGTCACCGCGATTCAATCGCTATGAAGGCGGTGGCGAATACGGTTTCCACATCGACGGTGCCGTCATGGCCACCGGCGACAGCGATGTCCAGGTGCGCAGCGACATCTCCTGCACGCTCTTCCTCAGCGAGCCGGGGGAATACGACGGCGGCGAACTCATCGTCAGCGATACCTACGGCGAACATGAAGTAAAACTCCCCGCCGGGGACGCCATCGTCTATCCCTCCTCCAGCCTGCACAAGGTCACGCCGGTGACGAGCGGCGCACGCATCGCTTCGTTCTTCTGGGTGCAGAGCCTCGTGCGCGACGACAGTGCGCGAAGGCTGCTGCTGGAGCTGGACACGGCCATCCGCAACCTCTCCGCCAGTGCCGCCGACCAGGCATCGATCCTGCAATTGACGGGCGTCTACCACAACCTGTTGCGGCGTTGGGCCGAAACCTGAGGTAAAACAAAGGTAGGCAGGGGCGCCCTCGGGGGCGGATAATTGGCGCCCCCTGATGTCCTTGGCTCCCTACCGCATGTTCCAACCTGGTCAACGCTGGATCTCCACCGCCGAACCCGAGCTCGGCCTCGGCACCATTCTTCGCGTCGAAGGACGCGGCGTGCAGGTCCTGTTCGCCAAAGCGGGCGTGCTGCGCCCCTATGCCACCGACAGCGCACCGCTGATCCGCGCCGAATTCCGCGCCGGCCAGCGCGTGTCGGGCAAGGGCCTCGCCTTCCTCGTCGAACGCATCGAAGAACGCGAAGGCCTCTTCGTGTATCGCGGTGAAGGGCGTGAACTGGAAGAAGGCCAGCTCGACGACGAGCAGGCGCTTTCGCAAGCCGACGATCGCCTCATCGGCGGCCGTACCGATACCAACGAAAGCTTCGACCTGCGCCTGGATGCCCTGCGCCGTCGTGCCGATGCCCGCCGTTCGGCGGCATGGGGTCTCGAGTCGGCCCGCATCGGCCTGGTCCCGCACCAGCTGCGCGTGGCCGGTATCGCCGC